>JAIHVJ010000387.1 GCA_022720335.1 Collinsella sp. | reverse complement strand
CTGAATGGAGCCATCGCGAAAGGCGGTAAGGGTGATGAGCTTGCCGTAGCCCTGGCGCGCCTCGTCAACGGCGTTGGACAGGATCTCGAAGGCGGCATGCGCGCAGCCGTCGAGCCCGTCCGAGCCAAAGATGACGGCGGGGCGCAGGCGTACGCGCTCCTCGTCCTTGAGCTGACGAATACTGTCGTTACCATAGTTTGCGGTGTTTTTTGCCATGCTCGCTCTCTCGATGCTCCTTTGCTGCGTTTAAGTCATATAGATAGTCAAGGTAGCATAGCCCGGCCCATAGGCGATTCCAACCAACACGAAATCCATCGAACGCGCGTTCGTTATCGGTATGGAAAATGACGGCTTATCAAATGATAGAATTGCCGCCACAAATGTTTTTATTAAGGGGGCCCACAGTGACCGAGAAAGAGAAGATGGAGCGCGGGGAGTGGCATGATGCCAACTATGACGAGGAACTCCTGGCAAAACGGGCGAGGGCAGAGGCGCTCTGCTATGACTTCAATATGGGAAAACCCGGAAGCGACGCGCAGCTTGACGCCCTAAAAACCTTGCTCGATACCGATCTTCCGGCGGGGCTGACGGTCCTTTCGCCTGCCTACTTTGACTACGGGGACAAGACAACCTTTGGCGACGGCTGCTTTGTGAACCATGGCTGCTACTTTATGGACGGTGGTTCTATTACCTTTGGTGACAACGTGTTTATTGGGCCGTTTTGCGGCTTCTACACCGCTTCGCATCCCCTTGGAGCAAAAGAGCGCAACTTGGGTCTCGAGAGGGCTCTGCCCATTGTTGTTGGTGATAACTGCTGGTTTGGCGCGAACGTGTCCGTACTCCAGGGGGTTACCATCGGCAGCGGCTGCGTTATCGCTGCGGGAAGTGTTGTGACGGAAGACCTTCCGGACAACGTGATGGCGGCAGGCGTTCCCGCGGTCGTCAAGAAGATCATCGAACAATAACGGAGCTATTAAACGATGGGGCACGCATGGTTCCGGCAAATCCGGTTATTGGCGTGCGCGTTGGCCATGCCGTGGGCAGCGCTTATGAGTAGCCATGTGCGAGGGCCCCGAAAGCCTCGTTGGCGTTGGTCATCTTTGAGATCTCGGCGCTGAGATAGGATGGCACTTCGCTTTCTAGGCGGGCGTTTGAGTATCTTCTTGATGCGGGCGAGTTCACGCTCCCTGCCGAAATCCCACTTACTCGGTTCCTTCCGACTCGGT
>JAIHVJ010000386.1 GCA_022720335.1 Collinsella sp. | reverse complement strand
CGTCAAGAACCGCGACCTGTGGGAGCGCCTACTCACCGCCAAAAGCAAGCACAAGGTTGAGTTCATCTGGGTTAAGGGTCACGCCGGTCACGAGCTCAATGAGCGCTGCGACGAGCTCGCCACCACGGCGGCCGACGGCAGCAACCTCGATATCGACACCGGCTTTAACGAGAGCGACCTGTAACGGCGTTTTCGCACGCTATTTCCTGTCCCCTCGCGCTACACTCATCCTGTAAACCGAACGGCACGAGGGGGATACATGCTGCGTATAGCGACCATCGGCACATCCATGATTACCGACGACTTTATCCAGGTCGTCAACGCCAACGACCAAGCCGCGTTCGTGGGCACGCTCTCGCGCGATGCAGATCGCGGCGCCGCCTTCACCGCTAAGCACGGTGGCGAGCGTAACTTCACCGCACTTGACGAGCTTGCGTCCGCCGACGACGTCGACGCCGTCTACATCGGCAGCCCTAACGCGCTTCACTACGAGCAGGCCCTTGCCGGCATCGCCGGTGGCAAGCACGTCATCGTCGAGAAGCCCTTCTGCGCCACCGAGGCACAGGCGTTCGAGGTCTTTCGCGCAGCCGAGGCGGCGGGCGTCGTAGCCCTCGAGGCCATGCGTCCCCTCCACGATCCCGCCTTCCACGCCATCGAGGACGCCCTGGGCGAGATCGCCCCCATCCGCCGCGCCTCATTGCGCTTTGGCAAGTATTCCTCGCGCTACAACGAGATTCTCGCGGGACGCGCCACCAATATCTTCGACTGCAATATGGCATCGGGTTCCCTCATGGACATTGGCGTCTACGCCGTCGAGCCCATGGTCGAGATTTTCGGCATGCCCTCCGGCCTCACGAGCATGACTACTCTGCTCGACCCCACCACGCGACAGCTCACGCACGGCCCCATCGACGGCTGCGGTTCCATACTCGCCAGCTATGGCGGAGGCCGCATCTCCGTCGAGCTCGCGCACTCCAAAATTACGAATGACCTGCTGCCCTCGCAGATCGAAGGCGAGCGTGGCACTATCCAGATCGACCATCTGTCCACGCCCCGCAACGTCCGCATCGACTATCGCGGCGATGTCGTACGCGGCTCGGCGACCGAGGCACCGCGCGAACAGGACGACAACGGCCGCGTGCTCGACCTGCCCAAATCGAGCAACACTATGGAATACGAACTCACAGACTTTATCACCGCCATCGGCGGCATCGATAACGTTAAGGA
>JAIHVJ010000385.1 GCA_022720335.1 Collinsella sp. | reverse complement strand
GTGTCGAGGAGGGCTTGGGCGGTGTTGGCTGCGCAGTCGCGTGAGTCGATGATGTAGTCGGCCCAGGCGCGGTAGCGCGGCATGCGCTGCTCGGTAAGTTTATCGATGCCATCACGGGCGGTGATAGGGCGTCCCTTGTGGGCGAGTTCGTCGAGCTTGCGGTTGAGCATCACGATCTGGCTGTTCTGGTGCAGCAGCGGATAGTTTTCGTCGCGCGTGACCACGCCGCCGCCGGTGGAGAGCACCAGGCCGCTGCGCTTGGAGATATCGGCCAGCGCCGCCGTCTCCTGCTCGCGGAAGGCCGCCTCGCCGCGCTCGACGATAAAGTCGGCGCAGGGCATGCCCAGGCGCTCCTCGAGGGCGCGATCGAGGTCGATGTGCTCGCGTCCCGTGAGCTGGGCGATCTGCTCGCCCACGCGGGTCTTGCCCGAGCCCGGCATGCCGATTAGCGCGATGTTCTGCTCGCGGCGGGACAAGCGCTCCGTTACGTCCAGGATGCGCTCGCGCGGGGTGGCTTGGCTGGTGTAACGCTCGACGGCCTGTGCTGCCTGGGCAACAAGCATGAGCAGACCGCCGATGCAGGGGATCCCGCGGCGCTCGGCCTCGAGCATCAGGCCCGTGCGGGCGGGGTTGTAGACAATGTCGATAACGCCTTCGAGCGCATCGAGCCCTTCGAGCGTGCAAGGCGCGTCGGGGCAATGGGGGAACATGCCGGCAGGTGTGCAGCTGACGAGCAGGGCGGCGTCGGACTGCTGCGCGATGTTGCCGTAGTTGACCTCGCTCGTGCGACCCACGGGCACGACGATGGCGCCCAGGTCTCCCAGCACCATACTTGCCGTGGTGCCGGCACCACCGGTGGCACCGAGGACGAGGACCTTCTTGCCGGCAACCTCTACGCCCAATTCCTCGACTAGGCACTGAAAACCGAAATAGTCAGTGTTGTCACCGCGCAGGCGGCCGTCGGGCAGGCGTGTGATGGTGTTAACGTTGCCCATGCGCTCGGCCAGCGGGCTCAGCTCGTCCAGGTACTCCATGACGGCGCGCTTGTAGGGGATGGTCACGTTGGTGCCCTCCCACTCGTCGCCCCTCATAAAGGCCGCGAGGTCCTCGGGCTCGCGCTCAAAACGCACGTACTCAAGCCCCGCCAGCTCCTTGTAGATGGTCGGGGTGTAGCTGTGGCCCAGCACGCGGCCCAGCACGCCATAGGGACGGGTTGCGGCGGTATCGGTCATCT
>JAIHVJ010000384.1 GCA_022720335.1 Collinsella sp. | reverse complement strand
GCCGGCACCGGCGAGATGCGCAAGCGCTACGGCTTCATCCATGTCGATAAGTACGACGACGGCACCGGCACCTACGAGCGCCGCCGCAAGGACAGCTTCTTCGCATACCAGAAGATCATCAAGTCCAACGGCGCTGAGGGCTTGGAGTAATTGAGTTCCGGCGATTGAGTTCCGGCGTTCTGACGAACGCCGGACCGGCGGCCGATTACGTGACCACGAATGTCGACGACGACGGCATCTGGAACGCCTTCGTGCATCTGGGACTCATCGAGGATTAATCAGCAAAACGGGTATCGATGGGGCAAAGACGTCGGCGGAGTTTTCGATTCGACTCCCCACCTTAGTTTTTGGTCCAATTGGCACTATAATCACCATAGGCATGCGCACTACGTTGCGCTTAATCAAGAGGAGAAAACGTATGGGTCTGTTTGACATGTTCAAGAAGAAGGCTGAGCCCGCGGCTGCCGCTGCTCCGGCCTCCATCTCTGCTTCTGCCGGCGCCGACGTGCTGTGCTCGCCCGTCAAGGGCAAGGTCATCAAGATGGCCGATGTGCCCGATCCCGTCTTTGGTGGCGAGGTTCTGGGCAAGGGCTGCGCCGTGTGGCCCGAGGACGATCTGGTCTACGCTCCCTGCGACGGCAAGGTGACCGTCACCATGGGTCACGCTGTGGGCCTGCAGTCCGATAGCGGCATCGAGGTCCTGGTGCATGTTGGCGTCGATACCGTCAACATGAATGGCGACGGCTTCGAGGGCTTCGTCAAGGCCGACGATGTCGTGAAGGCCGGCCAGCCCATGCTCAAGATCGACCGCGCCAAGATCGCCGCTGCCGGTTACAAGGACTGCGTCGTCGTGGCCGTGTCCAACACCGCCGAGTTCGCCGATGTCGAGCTTGCCGTCGAGGCCGACTCCGCTGTCGCCGCCGGCGATGCCATCGTCAAGGTTGTCCGCAAGTAAATCGCGGCATCGCATAATGTCTAAGGGTGGTCGGATTATCCGGCCACCCTTTTTTATTTCAAGACTTTAGTCTGCTGGCCGCGCAGCGGCCAGTTTTAAACCACCCGCTACGCGGGTGGAGACAAACGGCTTTACAAAGCCACCCCTCCGGCCGATATTGACGATTGTTCAGGCCGTCAGGAATTCGAGTCGAAGGGGTGGTCGCCATGGCCCAGAAGGCCTACAGCCTTTCCCACACGAAGTGGATGTGCAAGTACCACATCGTGTTCACGCCGAAGT
>JAIHVJ010000383.1 GCA_022720335.1 Collinsella sp. | reverse complement strand
AGCGTGATGGGCTACCTGAAGGGGAAGAGCTCGCTGATGGTATTCGACAGGCACGCGAACATGAAGTACAAGTTCGGCAACAGGAAGTTCTGGGCCGAGGGCTACTACGTGTCCACCGTCGGCCTGAACGAGGCGACGATCGCGAAGTACATCCGGGAGCAGGAGAAGGCCGACATCGCGCTCGACCGGCTGAGCGTCAAGGAGTACGAGGACCCCTTCGATAGGGGGCCGGGGCGCAAATAGCGCCGGTTTGACCGGCCCGCCACGGGTCAATCTGCAGTGCGGCCCGAACCCCGTGAGGGCCGGCGCCTTTAGACGCGTGCCGGAAATCCAAGGGTTATACCCTAAGAGCAAACCACCCCTTTTAGGGGTGGTTTTGATTTTTCTTACAAACTATGGGTTGAAAGAACCTACAGTATAGCTATGGGTTGTTTTAACCCATAGTTTGGCGAAAAATCATTTTATTGATAGGGGGTTAAATAACGGTTCTTCAGCAAGACTATTGGTTAGGACAACCCATAGTCTTGCTGACAGAGATCGCGGACGCTTTTCCGTGACGGTATAGCTATGGGTTGAAAGAACCCATAGACAATTTAAGCCACTTTTCTAGCTATGGGTTAATCCAACCCATAGAAAGCGATCGAAAAATGCCAAAAAGTACCGGAATAGTTATTTCAACCCATAGTTTGAGCCTGTGTTAACCGGGGCAAACTTATCAACTATAGGTTGTCTCACGAGACTATGGGTTGAAATAACCCATGCCAACTATGGGTTCAGTTAACCCATGCACTATGGGTTGAAATAACCACAACTATGGGTTGAAATAACCACAACTATGGGTTCATACAACCCACCAAGTCTGACTAGAGTGAATAAGATTCACTTAGTCTGAACTCAAGGGAGAAACGGAGAAATCTACCAGAAAGCATTTAATGATCGAAAGATATACAAACAAGGAGATCCTTCGTCCTTGCCCTCCGTTCGGCTACGCCTCACTCCGCGTCGCCTGTGGCTCCTTGGCGCTCGCTGCGCTCGCACTCCGGTCGCCTTCGGCTCCCTGCGCGTCGGCTGCGCCTCCTTGCCCTCCGCGCGCTTGCGCACGCTCCGCGTCGCCTGCGGCTCCTTGGCATGGCCTTCGGCCAAAAGTGTGGGGGCTCCGCCCCAACTCCCCACCCACGTTCTCGCCGATCCCCGGCGCCGGCGTCGCCTTCGGCTCCCCGGGCGACCTATCGCAC
>JAIHVJ010000382.1 GCA_022720335.1 Collinsella sp. | reverse complement strand
GCCGATACTATACACCCATACCCCCTGGGGGTGTCCAGCAATAGTTGGAATGTATGACTTTTCATTACAGATGAGGGTGGCTGCTCAATCGGTGGCCGTCCCAACCAATCATCTCAATCTGTAACATCTGGACCGGTTTTTGAGCCATAGCTGTTACAGATTTAGACGAACATTTCAGCCGAAAACTAACGTCTCGATCTGTAACAACTAGACCCCGTTTTACCGAGTATTTGTTACAGATCAAGACAAACAGTTGGCAGCAAACTCAATGTCTCAATCTGTAACATATAGCAGGGAAAATGACCTCTAACTGTTACAGATCGAGACAATTGCCGGGGAGGGGTCCCGTCACGGCAAGACGCCCGCTGTCTAGATGCAGAACCCGGGGATCACACAGGTTCGTTTGTTTGGCTTGTCCGCAGGCGTTGCGTACGTAAAGACGTCGCCGTCGCGTCCCACGCGGTTCATATAGAGCGTGCCTTCGCTCTCCGATGTGTCGGGACTCGCCGTTCGTTCCCACCAACAGGTGTCCTTGCCCTTCCACTGGCGAACCAACGTCTCGTTCGTGGTATACGGACTTACCTTGAGCTCGCGGAAGAGCTGGTACTCCTTGCCCTCGCCGTTATAGATGTCGGCCAGATAGTGAAAGCCCTCGGCAAATGACTCGGGCGGCTGCACTCCGCACAGCTCGACCATGGCGGGCAGCCAAAGGGTTGCGGGCAACTCGCTCAGACACGATGCGCTTTTGGCAGCGCCAACGTTATTCGAGATCTTTTTGACAGATTTAATGAGTGCGCGCAACTCGTTGGGCAGCAGCTTAAGGCCGTCGCCGTCGAGCCATTCCCGCAGCTCGCAATCTGCCCAGCCGGCTCTCAACGGTTGGGCCGCGGCGTCGCGTTCGGCAATACCGGCATCGAACATAAACGTTAGTCCGGCCTTGCCCGTGCCGTCCAGAAGCTCGTCGTGACGGATGCCCACAAGCTGCGCGCCGACGTGCAGCCCGTTGGTGAGCCTCACGCGCTTGGTGCACGGATAGGGGATGTGCCCATCGGCATCGAGCAGGTGGTAGCGCTTGGCAATCTCGCGTGCCTCGCTACGGGTCTCGGCAGCCTTAATCTTGAGCGAAATCTCCTGCAGCTGATCCCAGGTGTAGTCGTCAAGCGAACCGCGGATGCCGTCCAGGTAGTCGGGGATGCCAAAGCCATGGGTTGCCGCCCCGATAACGCCGAGCCCCGCAACGGC
>JAIHVJ010000100.1 GCA_022720335.1 Collinsella sp. | reverse complement strand
CTTGCTCAACCCTGCGAATCTCATCGTGCTGGCCGTCATTGCCGTCGGCATGTTTTTTGGACTGCGTCGCATTGCCGCTTCGACACACGGGAAGAGTTGTTGCAGCGATGGTGCGAGCGGCAAGAAGGCCAAAAAGGTTGTGGTGGCAGACACCGACGAGTCCCACTACCCCTATCGTGAGGAACTCCTTATCGGCGGCATGAGTTGCGACGGCTGCGCCCGGAATGTGACGAATGCCCTCAATGCGCTTGATGGCGTGTGGGCTACGGTAACGTACGCGGACCACACGGCACGCGTGCGCTCGAAGCGCCCGGTTGATCGCGACACACTCGAGACGGCAGTGAGGGGTGCGGGCTATTACGTTATGAAAATGTAGGCGTTGCCCTCTCCGGTGGGTACCAGCCTCCTGTCCATTGTGACTATCGGCATCCAAAAATTTGCGCAAAAATAACCTTTAGATGCGGCAAAAGTGGAGTTTGGTGACGGTTTGCGCGGAATTCGCTACCAATCGAGCATCTATGAACCCGTCCAAAAAATTACAGGTGTATATTTATACACTGATTATTGCTGTGCTCAGATTGCAATTAACCGTGGACAGAAATGAAGAATGCTAAAACTGGGCTTTAGGACAGGGGAGGCTATAACCTTATGAGACGAGTGGGAACACTTGGCTTGGTGGCAGCGCTTGCCGCTATCTTGGTATCGCCGCTGCCGGCGCACGCCGAAGACGCATCGGGTGCCGTTACCTACAATGCGGGAAATGGGTATTCCTTTGAGAAGCTCTCGCATCCTACGGTAGGAACGTCGCAGCCGGATGGCATCGTCGACTACCAGGGTAACGGTGCCGTTGCCGTTCCGGGCGCCGATGGTAATACGGCCAACAACGAAGGCGATCGCGGCCAGAGCTACACTTGGGCGGCTGCGAGCTATGGTGACTGACTTTATGTGGGCACCTGCTATGCGGCGATGGGCAACACGCTGACGCTCATGAACAGCACGCTGGGCGATTCCTTTGATGTCGAAACCATGCGCCTGACGCTGGAGGCCATGTTTAACGGTACCTTCTTCTATGGACAGCAGAAGGAGGACGGCACGGCCGACAAGGACAGCGGCGGCATCTTGGTCAAGATCAATACCAAGACCGGTGAGACCAAGCTGCTACTCTCTGAATCGCTCAACGGCGTCGCTCCTTTGTTCCGCAATGCCGTGAGCTATAAGGGTAAGCTCTATTTCTGCGGCAGCGTCAGGACCAATGACGGCAAAGGCGGCCTGCCTGCTGTATACGAGATCGATCCTAAGACGGATGAGTACAAAGTTGTCTATCAGGGCCTTTCGAGCATGCAGGATTACGGTGCTGCCTACAAGCAGGGCATTTCTACCGGTATCCGCGGCATGTGCGTCCATGATGGCCAGCTCGTCATCAGTAATGTGGGTAAAGACGCGAACGGTAATTTTGTGTCGACAATCCTGACGTCGTCTGACCCCTCGAAGGGCCAGGACAGCTTCACCGAGATTGCCAACTCGGAGACGCTGTTTGGCTATCCGGCGATTCGCTATCAGGACAGCATCTACGGCGGCGCCATTTGGGATATGGTCTCGTACAATGGCCATCTCTATGCGACCATCTGCACCGGTACGCCCGAGAACGCTCCCGATGATAATTCCATGCAGTCGTTTGCCATGGTCCGTGGCGACAAGAATGCCGACGGCAGCTATTCGTGGACTCCCATTGTCGGCGATCAGAAGACGGACGGTGCAAAGTACTGCTTTGGCATCGATCCTGCCCGTACCCGTTCTGGCGCTGCCAACCTCATCGTCTACAACGACTACCTCTATATCGGTGAATACAACGACGAGGAGATTGCCCTCGAGCGCATCCTGTTCAACAAATCCAACACCGAAGAGGGCGGCAAGAGCAGCATGGGTGGCGTTGACTGCTCGTTTGTGAATGCCAATCTTGAGCAGTCGGTTAACATCTATCGCATGGACAAGGACGAGAACATGGAGCTCGTCGTTGGCGATCGCACCGACATGTTCCCCGAGGGCGGTATTTCCGGCCTGACTTCGGGCTTTGGCCGAAACGAGAACCAGTACATTTGGCGCATGCAGAAGTTCGACGGCAAGCTGTATATCGGTACCTTTGATACCGCGAGCCTGCTTGAGCCGATCGGCCAGTTCTCCAATGGCGACATTATCGATATGACGCCCGAGGAGTGGGACTCTCAGGTTCAGCGCCTTAGGGACCTGCTCGATCACCTGCTCGACAAGAAATCGCCTGACGACCCCATCGTTCCCGTGAACACGCTTGCGGACGATGATTCGAACGAAGCTGCTGAGGTTGATGATTCAAACAAGGCCGTCGATGTCGATGACGAGAAGACCGAGGTTGCTAAGGGCTTTGGCGATCTGAGCGATGCGCTGGAGGATGCCGCGGGCGGTCTTTGCGATCAGGCCGCGACGATGTCCCAGGACTTTGAGGACGACGCCGCTTATGTCCAGAAGATCGATGGCGAGATCGCGTACTTCAAGTCCTTTGCCGACCAGTATCAGGACATGCTCGATAGCTATGAGAGCCTTAAGCAGCAGTACGAGGATGCCTATGGCACCGAGCTGCCGAGCGATATTCAGGATGCGCTCGATAAGCTGCTGAGCGAGGAGAACCTCAAGAAGTTGCAGAGTGTCCTTACGTGCATGTGTTACCTGCGCGATGCCGAGCGCGGCTTTGATATGTATGTGACCGAGGACGGCGTGAACTTTACGACGCTGACGACCAATGGCTTTAACGATCCGTATAACCATGGTCTGCGCACCTTTGCGGTGACCAACCAGGGTCTGTGCCTTGGTACCGCCAACCCGTTCTATGGTTGCCAGGTCTGGATCCAGCGCAAGGAGAATTCGGAGAATCCGGTTGATCCCGGTACTCCGGATCCGACGGAACCCACCGATCCTTCGCAGCCGGGTGGCGGCGATCAGCCTGGCGGCAGCCAGACGGGTGGCAACGACCAGTCGAGCAGCACCACGACCACCGTCACGACGACCGCTAAGAAGACTCCGAAGGACGGCTCGCTGCCTCGCGCTGGCGACTCGACCCTCACGCTGGTCTTGGGATTGCTGGTTGCAGCTGCCGCAGTGCTTGGCATTGCTCTCGTCTTGCGCAAGCGTTCTCGTCGCTAGGCTCGTCCGCGTAGCTCAATGTCCTGGATATCGTCGAAGTTGATGGCGATATCCCTGAGTTTGAGCAGCTTGAATGCGGGTAACGCTTCGTCGAGAATGCCCGTGCGGCTACGATAGCCGTACGTATCGTAATAGGTGACGCGCACCAAGTCGCCGCGTTTGAGGCCCTCGAGCTTTTGCGAAAGCTCGAGGGCTTTTTCTTCCGTGAGCTCACGTTTTTGCTCGACGGTGATTTCCTGCTTGCGCACGAGTTCGTAGTATCCCGTGAGGGCGGCAAAGGGCATAAACTGTGCGGCGCGGTTGGCGCGCACGGCACCGTTGGCAGTGAGGTTGGGGTCGGCTGCGCGGCGTCTGCCCTCGGGGTCCGCCAGGCGCTCGAAGGCGGTCGGCGGGCGCATGGGCTGTTGTTTGGGTTTAGGCACGGTGTCCTCCAACTTGATCGTTGCGCTCGCGCGCGGTGGCGCCGGCGGTAAAGCTTAATCCCTTGACGAGCGCGTTCTTGCCGTACTTGCCTTTCACGGCCAGGACGGCGCGCGCCAGGTCGCGCTCGCGCTCATCCGCCTCGATATCGCTAAATAGGTCGATGGTGGCAAATTCCTCAGGCATGAGGTTGCCAAAGCCCAAGTTGATACGCTTGACCGGTCGTTTGGGATCGACAGTCTGCGCCCAGAGCTCATCGAAATAGCCCATGATCTTCTTAAACGAATTAGTGCGCTCGGGCAGCTTTCGCGAAGCGTTGGAGTGCGCGAAGAGGGCGGCATAGCCACCGCGCGGTTTGCCGCCATGCTCTCCCACAAAGATGCCATCGATTGCCTGTGCCTCGCGCACCAGGCGGCGCCGTTCGTCATCGCGCTGGACGGGCTTGGGCGCACGGGGTGCGAGCTCGGGGCCGGTGGTTGCGGTGGGCTCGATGCTCGACGTGCTCGAGCGCAGGTGCCCACATCCGTCCACATATTGCGCTGTGCCGCTGGCGTCGAGGCGGCGTATGTCGGCCCGCTCGCTCGCATAACCCACAAAGAGCGAGATGCTGTCACAGACCACGTGCTTATCGACTAAGTCCAACACGGCGTTGTCGACCATCTCGCGCAAGACAGTGTAGGCCTGCTCGTAGACATAGCCCTTCGAGAGCACCTGTCCTGTGGTAGTTGAGGTTGCCTGTGGGCGATAGGCTTGGATATCGGCGATGGTTGTCGGCTCGCGTCCAAAGGCGTGGTCGATGAGATACTCGGCATTGACGCCGAGCTCGTCGTAAAGCAGATTTTCGTCGAGCGCGGCGACACCCATCAGATCGTAGACACCGTACTTTTCGAGGCGGGCTGCCACGCCGGGGCCGATGCCCCAGATATCGGTGATGGGACGATGGGGCCAGATCTCCTTGCGAAAGGTCTCGTCGTCGAGTATGCCGATGCGGCTGGGTACGTGCTTGGCGGTAATGTCGAGCGCTACCTTGGCCTGAAATAGGTTGGGGCCGATGCCGACCGTCGCCGTGATGCCGGTGCGCGCGAGGACCTCGTCGCGCAGCATGCAGGCAAAGCCTTTGGCATTGGTGTGGTAGAGGTCTAGATAGGGCGTCACGTCGATAAAGCATTCGTCGATTGAATAGACATGAATGTCTTGCGGACTCACGTATTCCAGATAGATGCCGTAGATTTTCGCCGACACTTCCATGTAATGCTGCATGCGCGGTACGGCCTTGATGTAGTCGATACCGTCGGGAATCTCGAACAGACGGCAGCGGTTGTGTATCCCGAGGTCCTTCATGGCCTGTGTGATGGCGAGGCAGATGGTCGTGCGCCCGCGCGATTCGTCGGCAACGACCAGGCACGTAGTGAGTGGGTTGAGTCCTCGGTCGACGCACTCGACGCTGGCATAGAACGTCTTAAGGTCGATGCAGATATAGGTGTGACGCTCATGCCCCACGCGTCCTCCCATCAAACACATGTTCTTATCGAATACCTGTTCGATAATACCCGCTCGTCCGGACATCGTCAAAACCTGTCCCTTTTGGCGGGTATGGTCGTGCGGCTGCATCGGGTTTTAACGCAGCTCTAAAGAGCGCGAAACAGCTCGGAAAAGCTCGCTTCGTAGCATGAACCTAACGATCGATACCACCATAAAGCACGGAAGGGTTGTGGGGATAATGGTCAACTATGGGTTTGGTATGCCGACGCGCCTTGTTGCGGATGGAGACGTGGCTCGCTGGTGTGGACGATTGGTCGCTCACTACGGCGGTACCAAGGCGCTGGTGGTGCTGTGCGGTGACAAACATACGCGAGATGAGCTTGTCTCGGCGGCGCTCGGCTCGCTTGATCGAGCTCTGCTCGAGCGCGCGCTATTTCGCTGCGGATCGGTTGAGGGCGATGGGGGAGACGAGCTGATCGACGAAGCCGTGGCCCTGGCGACCGATGAAGGCGTGGACTTTGTCCTGGCGATTGGCGATGCCGATACTGCTGGCTTTGCGCGCGAGCTCGCGCGGCGCATGGCGGCGCTCGATGCCGGCGAAGACGGCTTTGTGCCTTATGGATGCATTGTCTCGGAGGGCAAGGTGCCTGCCGTAGTAGGTGCCGGCGAGGTTCCCGTTTTTGCCATCATCGCGCCCGAACTGCTGGAGGGTATCGGGTCTCCCTTGCGCGAACTGCTCGGCAGCGTGTGCTCTGCGGTGTAGTACCTGCCAGGAAGGGACAGGTTATTTTTGGTTGGTAAAGCGTTTGACCTGCCAAAATAAGCCTGTCCCTTTTTGATCGGTTGCCGTTTGGGGGCCGATTGGCAACGCTCGCTGATTGTAGTCTTGACCTGCGCTAGAATAGTGGCATCTGAATGTCCGGGCGCATGGAGGCGTGCGCCCGTATGCTGAGGAGGACTCTATGGCAACTGTTGCCGCACCTATCGATGCTACGTCGACTGCCGCTTGGAAGGCGCTCGAGGCTCATCAGGAGAAGCTCGAGGCTGAAGGTATCGACCTCAAGGCCTGGTTCGCCGCCGATGCCGAGCGCGTGAACAAGCTGAGCTTTGACGCCGGTGACCTGCACTTCGATCTGTCCAAGAACCTGGTGACCGATGAGACCGTCAAGCTGCTGTGCGATCTTGCCCGCGAGGTGAAGCTCGAGGAGCGCCGCGACGCCATGTTCTCCGGCGAGCACATCAACACCACCGAGGACCGCGCCGTCCTGCACACCGCGCTGCGCCGTCCGGCAAGCGAGAAGGGCCAGCTCATCGTCGACGGCCAGGATGTCGTCGCCGACGTGCACGAGGTCCTCGATCGCATGTATGCCTTCGCCGAGCGCGTGCGCTCCGGTGAGTGGAAGGGCGTTACCGGCAAGAAGATCGAGCACCTGGTGTCTATCGGCATCGGCGGCTCCGATCTGGGCCCGGTCATGGCTTACGAGGCCCTGCGTCCCTATGCCGACGCCGGTATCGATTGCCGCTATATCTCCAACATCGACCCCAACGATCAGGCAGAGAAGCTCAAGGGCCTGGATCCCGAGACCACGCTCGTGATCATCGTCTCTAAGACCTTCACCACGCTCGAGACCCTCACCAACGCTCGCGAGGTCAAGACCTGGATGCTCGAGCAGCTCAAGGCTCAGGGCGCCATCGACGGCTCCGATGAGCAGAACGCCGAGGCCGTGGCCAAGCACTTTGTCGCCGTTTCCACCGCACTCGAGAAGGTCGAGGCCTTCGGTATCGACCCCGCCAACGCCTTCGGCTTCTGGAACTGGGTCGGCGGCCGCTACTCCGTCGACTCCGCCGTGGGCCTGTCGCTGATCGTCGTGCTCGGCCCC
>JAIHVJ010000099.1 GCA_022720335.1 Collinsella sp. | reverse complement strand
AAGCTCACCGATGTTGGCGATGCCGGAGAAAACGGCCTCGAAGCGGTTGAGCAGCTTAAGGCGATTATCGCGGAGCTGCTCGTCCTTGTCCATGACCATAACCTCGTCAAAGAAACGGTCGATGGGGGCACGCAGGGCGGCAAGGGCGGCAAATGCGGCCGGGTAATCCTCGGTAGCAAGGGCGGCATCGACGGCGGTCTGGGCGGCCTCGGAGGCGTCGGCAAGCGCAAGCTCGACCTCGCCCATCAGGGCGCGGTCGTACTCCGCGCCCAGCTCGGGCTTGGAGATATGCGCCGCGCGGGCGTAGGCGGTTGCCAGGTTGTCGAAGGTCTCGGCGTCGTTCTTGCGGGCCTCGTCGAGGGCGGCGCAGCGGGCGAAGAAGACCGACGGGGCAATGATGTGCACCGCGGAAACGGCGGCAACGGTGTCGGCCGGGATCTTCTCGTCGCGGGCCATGCTCACCAGGCGGCCATGGAAGAAGTCGCGAACCTGCTGGGCGACCTCGGCGGCGTCGAACTCAATGCCCTGCTCGCTATAGAGCTCGAGCGCAAAGTCGATGAGCGACGTGGGGGCGATCGGCAGACGATCGCGCAGGATGTTGATAATGCCGATAGCGGCGCGACGCAGCGCGTACGGGTCCGAAGAGCCGGTCGGAGGCTCGCCGATGGCAAAGATACCGGCGATGGTATCGAGCTTGTCGGCACAGGCCACGATGCAGCCAGCGGTGCCCTCGGGCAGCTCATCGCCTGCAAAGCGGGGACGATAGTGATCGCGGATGGCGTGGGCGACCTCGTCGTTCTCCCCCATCGCGATAGCGTAGTAACCGCCCATCACGCCCTGCTGGCTCGTGAACTCGACGACAGCGTTGGACACCAGGTCGGCCTTGCACAGGTGAGCGGCGCGGCCGGCATCGGCGGCCAGGTGGGCGCCCAGGTGAGCCTCGCGGGCAATAGCGAGTGCAAGCTGCTCAATACGCTCGGACTTGGCGAGCACGCTGCCGAGCTTCTCCTGGAAGGCGACCTTGGCCAGACGCTCACGGAACTCGTCGAGGGAGATCTTCAGATCCTCCTCGTAGAAGAACTTGGCGTCATCCAGGCGGGCGCGCACGACACGCTCGTTGCCGTCGATCACGCGCTCGGCGTTCTCGGGCTTGCTGTTGGAGACGATCACGAACTCACGCGTCAGCTTGCCCTCGCCGTCATAAATCGGGAAGTAGCGCTGGTTGGTGAGCATAGACTCGCAGATGATCTCATGCGGGACCTTGAGGAACTCCTCGTCGAAGGTACCGACAAGCACCGTCGGCCACTCGCAGAGGTTGATGACCTCCTCAAAGACCTTCTTGGGCGTATCGACGTGGCAGCCGGGGCGCGCAGCCTCGACCTCGGCGATGCCGGCAAGGATGGCCTCGCGACGGCGCTCGGCAGAAAGCACGCCGGCATCCTCGAGCACCTGCTCGTAGACGGCAGGGCTAGCGACCACATGGTCACCGGGGCCAAGCACGCGATGACCACGCGTGGTGTTGCCACTCGTCACGTCGGCAAACGAAACGGGCACGACGTCCTCACCCAAAAGGCAGCAGATCCAGCGGACCGGACGCACGAACGTGGCGTGCTCGTGGCCCCAGCGCTGAGAGCGGTAGTTGGGCCACTGCAGGCCGGCGATGGTCTTCTCGCACAGGGCCGTCAGGATCGGGGTGGCCGGGGCGGAAGGGATGTTCTTCTCGGCAAAGACGTACTCACGGCCGTCAGTGTCCTCGCGACGGACCAGATCCTCGGCAGCCACACCGCACTTGCGGGCGAAGCCCTGGGCGGCCTTGGTGGCGTTACCGTCGGCATCGAAGGCGATGTTGCCCGCGGGACCACGCTTGACCTCGTGAACCTCATCGGTCGCGGTAGCGACGTCGGCAACGAGTGCAGCCAGGCGACGCGGGCTCGAGATCACACGGACCTCGCCGTGGGCCAAACCGGCCTCGTCGAGACCCTTGGCAATCATAGTGCCAAGCTGCTTGACGGCATTGTTCAGCGGTGCAGAGGGCATTTCCTCCGTACCGATCTCAAACAGGAAATCCTTAGCGTCTGCCATGGCTTACGCCACCTCGCCTTCCTGATCGGCATTCTCGTTGATTCCGGCGACCTCGGCCATATAGGCCTCGCAGCACGCCTTGGCGACGGCGCGGACGCGCAGGATGTAGTTGGCGCGCTCGACTGCGGACAGCGCACCGCGGGCATCGAGCAGGTTGAAGGCATGGCTGCACTTCATGACGCAGTCATATGCCGGCAGCGGCAGCTTGCGCTCCAGGCAGGAGTGGCACTCGGCCTCGTAGTCGTCAAACTTCTGACGCATCATCTCGACGTTGGCAACCTCAAAGTTGTAAGCGCTGAACTCGCGCTCGTTCTCCAGGAACACGTCGCCGTAGGTCATGGGCGTACCGTCGGGCAGGTAGCTCCACACCAGGTCGTAGACCGAGTTGACGCCCTGGGCGTACATGGCGATGCGCTCCAGGCCATAGGTGATCTCGACAGGCACGGGGTCGACCTCGATGCCGCCCACCTGCTGGAAGTACGTAAACTGCGTGACCTCCATGCCATTAAGCCAGACCTCCCAGCCAAGGCCCCAAGCGCCGAGCGTCGGGCTCTCCCAGTCGTCCTCGACAAAGCGGACGTCATGGTCGTTGGGGTCCAGGCCAATGGCGGCCAGCGAACCCAGGTAGAGCTCCTGGGCGTTGACCGGCGAGGGCTTGATGAGCACCTGGAACTGATAGTAGTGCTGCATGCGGTTGGGGTTCTCGCCGTAGCGGCCGTCGGCGGGACGGCGGCAGGGCTGCGCATAGCAGGTGCGCCACTCGGCGGGACCGAGCGAGCGCAGCGTAGTCGCGGTATGGAAGGTACCGGCACCGACCTCGGAGTCATAGGGCTGCATAATGACGCAGCCCTGCTCGCCCCAGTACTGCTGGAGGCGCAGGATGATGTCTTGGAAGGAAAGCGATGAAGCGTTCATGCCTCTAATATCCCCTCGTCGAAACGATTACACGGTTAGGTACTGTACTATAGCGTTTTTTAGTCGATAGCGCCGATACGGTTGAGCGGCCAGTAGCGCACAAGCGCCACGGCGATCAAGTCGGAGCGGTCGACGGGGCCAAAGTAGCGGGAGTCAGCAGAGTTCTCGCGGTTGTCGCCCATCACCCACACACAGTCGTCAGGGACGGTGTAGGGATAGCTCACCTGAGCGCCGGGGGCTTGGACCGAAAGCGGCCAGCTCATGCCAGTCGTATAGTCCTCGTCGAGCGCCTGGCCATCGACGACGACCTTGCCGTCCTGCAGGTCGACCGTCTGGCCGGCCGTGGCGATGACGCGCTTTACCAGCACGTCATGCTCGGACGTGGCATCGGGGTTGTGGAACACCACGATATCGCCTTGCTTGACGGGCTGTCCGAGTTCGAGCGTCACCTTCTGCGCCAGAATCTGGTCTCCGATCTCGATCGTGGACTCCATGGAACCGGTGGGCACCACAAAGGGCTCGACCACAAACGTACGAATCAGGAAGGTGGCAACGAGCGCAATCGCAACGATTACGATCCACTCAAAGGCGCCCCTCAGGGCAGAATGCTGCGATGGAACCATTCTCACTCCTCGCTCTGCGAATACGAAGCGTCCAGGATCTCCTGCGCGTACGCGCGCTCCTCGGGCGTGAGCCGCGCCGTCTCTATCAGGTCGGGACGCCAGCGGCAGGTGCGCTCGATGGCGTTCTTGCGACGCCAAGCGTCAACTTTGGCGTGGTCGCCGCTCACGAGCACTGGAGGCACACCCTCGCCATTGAACTCGGCGGGTCGAGTGTACTGAGCGTACTCGAGCAGGCCACCGTCCTCGGCGGTCGAGAAGGACTCGTCCACATTGCTCATCTCGTCGCCCAAGGCTCCGGGAATGAGCCGTACGACGGCGTCGGCTACGACCATAGCGGGCAGCTCGCCGCCCGTGAGCACGTAGTCGCCAATCGACAGACGCTCATCGGCATACGCATATGCACGCTCATCGACGCCCTCGTAACGGCTGCACACAAACAGCAGGCGCTCGCTTTTGAGCAGGCGCTCGGCCACATGCTGCGTAAAGGGCTCGCCGCAGGGGGTGAAGAACACCACGGTGGGCTTGGGACCCTCGGAGCTGATGGCCTCAATTGCCTCGGCAATGGGCTCGACCTTCATGAGCATGCCCTGCCCGCCGCCATACGGCTCGTCATCGACGGTGCGATGGCGGTCGTGCGTCCAGTCGCGCAGGTTATACGCCTTAAAATCAAAAAGGCCGGCCTTGCGGGCGCGGCCCAAGATCGACGTGGACATGACGGGCTCAAACATCTCGGGAAAGACCGAAAGGGTCTCAATCAGCATGCCGTCCTCCCTACCTGTCCATATCGATCAAGCCGTCCATAACGTGGACGGAAATTGTTCCTGTGTCGGGAAGATCGAGCACAACCAGCTCGATCACGGGAATCAGCACCTCGCCGTACCGATCGCCCTCGACAACCCAAACATCGTTGGCGGGCGTCGACATGATCTCGACAATCGTGCCGAGCGAACCAAAGCGCTCGTCGACCACCTCGCGACCCATGAGGTCGGTATAGGCGGCGTCGAGCGAATCGAGCTCGAAGTCGTCACGATTAGCCAGCACATAGCATCCGGTGATGCCCTCGGCGGCCGTCAAGTCGTCTATGCCCTCAAACGAGACCAGATCGCCATCGCCCGTATCGGTGACGGACACGACCGTGCAAAAACGGTCGCGCTTGAGCGCCGGCGGCGTCAAGGCGACACGCATACCCGGCTCCAATACAGAAGGAAGCCCCCGCAGCGGCTGCGCGAGGACCTCCCCCTTCCTTCCGTGCGGCTTGACCACACGGGCGATGTTTTTGTACTGGGACCTCAAGGTCCTAGCCCAGAACCTCTACCTCGACAGCAGTGTCGAGGCGAGCGGCCAGTGCACGGGCGAGCGTGCGAATGGCCTTGATGGTACGGCCACGACGGCCGATGACCTTAGCAACGTCATCCTCGGCAACCGAGACCTCAATCGTGGAGGCGTCGTCACCATCGATGACCTCGAGGCTCACGGAATCCGGGTCGTCGACGATCTGAACAACGAGATATTCGACGAGATCGGCGATGCGATCTGAGAGCATTGCCTCACCCTCGAGCTGTGCAGCGTCAACCTCAGGCACGATTTACTCCTCGGCGCCCTCAGCGGCCTCAGCGGCAGCCTTAGCGGCCTCGGCCTCTTTGGCGAGCTGCTTCTTGGACTTCTTGACGACGGTCTCGGTCTTCTCGCCCTCGTTGGCGGCCTTGACCAGAGCAGCGACGGCGTCGGTGAGCTGAGCGCCCTTGGACTGCCAGTCGGCGATCTTCTCGAGGTCGAGGTTGATGGTCTTGGGGGCGGTCATCGGGTTGTAGCGGCCAACCTCCTCGATGATACGACCGTCACGCGGGGCGCGGGAATCGGCGACGACGACACGGTAGTACGGACGCTTCTTAGCGCCGTGACGAGCAAGGCGAATCTTGACTGCCAAAGGAAACTCCTCCAACCAAGCAGCTTTAGGCTGCAACTACAAACAAACAGTTGAACATAATACGCCATCGACGCGGGCAGGTGAAGTCCGTGAGACCAACTTCTTCGGTGTAGTCGAGGGCAAATCCATATCTTAGACAAGAATTCGCGATTTGCAAGCACATCCACGCACCCCACATGAGCTGCGCGGTATACTCATGACATGGAAAGACGCGAACATACATACGGTTATGAGAATGCTGCGGGCGTCACGCCGCCGCCCTGGACGGGTCCGGCGGTGGGCCTGATGGACCTCGATGCATTTTTTGCGAGCGTGGAGATGCTCGATCATCCCGAATGGCGCGGAAAGCCACTCATCGTGGGCGGAGACGCCGAATCACGCGGCGTCGTGTCCACGTGTTCGTACGAGGCACGTCGCTTTGGCGTGCATTCTGCCATGGCCTCGGCCGAGGCGCGGCGCCTGTGCCCGCAGGCCATTTGGACGCACGGACACTTTGATCGCTACCGTGAGGTGAGCGCACAGGTCATGGCGATCCTTGCCGATGAGACACCGCGCGTGGAGCGCGTGTCCATCGACGAGGCCTTTATCGATATCACACCGGGCCGGTTTGCGCCCGAGGACCCGCTGCTGGTTGCGCGACGTATAAGCGACCGCGTGGCAGGACTGGGAGTGACCTGTTCCATTGGCGTGGGCTGCAACAAGACGGTCGCAAAGATCGCAAGCGAGCGTGACAAGCCGTTTGGATTGACGATTGTGCGCCCCGGAACCGAGCAGCGCTTTTTGGCCGCGCTGCCGGTATCTGCCATGAGCGGCATCGGACGCTCGGCCGAGGAGCGACTGCGCCGCATGCGCATCTACACCCTCGGCGAGCTTTCGCGCGCGCCTGAGTCCACACTGGCCTCTATTTTTGGCGTCAACGGCGAACGCATGCGCCAGCGTGCGCTGGGACTCGAAATCTCCGAAGTCACGAGTCTCGATGAAGAGCGCGAGGTCAAGTCGGTCAGCAATGAACGCACCTTTGCTAAAGATTTAACTGAGCGTGGGGATATTGAGGCGGCGATTGCGCTGTTGGGAGAGTCAGTGGGACGCCGCCTGCGCCGTCAGGGGCTGACGGGTGCCACGGTAACGCTCAAGCTTAAGTATTCGTATGGAAGCGGTCGCTCGGCACAGCGCCGACTGCTTCATCCGACCGACGATGAGAACATCTTCGTGGCGGTTGCGCTCGAACTGCTCGGCAACATCTGGCAGGAAGGAATGCACGTTCGCTTAGCAGGCATCGGCATGAGCGACTTTGACCATCGGGGCGGCATCCAGACCGACCTGTTCTGCGAGATCGATGACCGCGGAGCCCAATCCAGCGACCGCCGCGACCTCTCGGTCGCTATCGACGCCGTCCGAGACAAGTTCGGCGACACC
>JAIHVJ010000098.1 GCA_022720335.1 Collinsella sp. | reverse complement strand
CTCGGCGAGCTTCTTCTTGTACTCCTTCTTGGACAGCGCCGCGTCCTCCTTGGAGATAGCGCCCTCGGCGACGGCCACGATGGTAAAGCGGCTGCCGGTTTCCATGCGATGCTCAATGGTCTTGATGACCTGGTCCATGTCGTAGGGAATCTCGGGAATCAAGATGACATCCGCGCCGCCCGCGACGCCGGCGTACAGCGGGATCCAGCCAACCTTGTGGCCCATGATCTCGATAACGAACACGCGGCCGTGACTCGAGGCGGTAGTGTGGATGTCGTCGATGCACTTGGTGGCGACGTCGATGGCGCTCGTAAAGCCAAACGTCAGCTCGGTGCCCCAGGTGTCGTTATCGATGGTCTTGGGCAGCGCGATAACGTTGAGGCCCTCTTCGCGCAGGCGGTTGGCGGTCTTGGTGGAGCCGTTACCGCCCAGCATAAACAGGCAGTCGAGCTGCAGCTTATGATAGGTGTGGACCATCGCCGGCACCTTCTCGACACCATCGGCCTCGGGGGTATCCAGACGCTTGAACGGTGTGCGGCTCGTGCCCAGGATGGTGCCGCCGCGGGTGAGGATGCCGCTAAAATCGGCGGGCGTCATGACGCGGAACCTGCTGTAGATAAGGCCCTGATAGCCGTCCTCAAAGCCATAAATCTCGATAGGCTCTTCGCTATTGGTCATAAGCGTTTTGACAATGCCGCGCATGGTGGCGTTGAGCGCCTGGCAGTCGCCGCCACTAGTAAGAAGACCGATTCTAAGCATGGTGAATCCTTCCGGGCAAGTTATAACATGCGCATAAGTTTACCCCCGCACACTGTTGATACGGGGGTAAAACGTGTTAGCTCAAATGTATGGAAATGTAAGCAACGTCAGGCCAGCGTAAGGACGACGGTGCCAGCTCCTTACAGCGCGAAGGCATCGATGTCGCCCCAGTGGCGGCGCAGCGTGATGGCGGCAGCGGGCTCGGTGTTGTCAAAGACGACCGACCACTGCGTGTTGCTGGTGATGTCTTCCGGATTGGGCTCTTGCGCCGCAGCGCGTAGGGCCTTCCAAGCGACTGCCTCGTTCTGGGCACCGACATGGGCGTCAAGGACATCGGCGATTGCGACGGCGCGCTCTTTACCATGGCCCAGCTCGCCATTCTTTTGGTTGGGCAGCACTTCGTCGCCATAGCAGGCATAGAAGTTCGTAACCTGGCGTACAGGAGTCGCTTTGAAAGCGCGGTCCGGATCGCGCGGATCCCACTCTACTACGCGCGCGTCACCGGCGGCGTCGTTGATAAAGAAGTGGTAATCGCGTCCTGCCATAGCGTGCATGTCGTAGGCGGAAAGCAGGTCGACAGCTTCTTGCGTGGTGGCGGCACGGTCGAGCACCAGGCGGATGGCGAGCGAGGTATTGATGGCGGGGCGTTGCGTGTCCTGGTCACAGGGCTTGGAATCCAGGGTGAGTACGGCAATGGACACGCCGCATTCATTAACACCGTCGAGCTGGGCAAACGGGCCCATCAACGCCGCGGCGCGTCCGGTGATGGAGTCAAGCGGAGTGTTGGCGCCCAGGTTATTGAGGGCGGCAAACCCGATGGAAGCATAGCCGCCGCGTGGGTGATTGCGCACCAGCAGCGCCGAGGTGTCGTCCTTAAAGTCGTAATTGCGACCGGTGCGCACGCGGCCTTCGGCATCTACGGCGACAAAAGCGCTGCAGGCAAACTGGGGCGCCTGGATATGTGCCGGCACACCGGGCAGCACCTGCGCCACCACGGCATCGATGTAGGCCTGGTCGTCGCGCACGCCAGCGGCGATGATGCGATCAAGATCGTAGTCGTAGGCGATGTCGATTGCGTACAGGTCATAGCCATCCGCGTAGCCGGTCAAGCGTTTGAGCGACGCGGCGGACTTGATTTGCTTGTGATAAACGATACCGGTGGCAGCGGCAAGGCCGACGGCGACTCCCGCGACACCGCAGGCGATGGCAATGTTACGTGGCTTCATGACGACTCCTCTCGTCCTGTTAGCGCAATTGTCGCAAAAGGAACGCGGGCATGATGGCTCAAGTTGGTGAGCGGCGCGGAATTAAGCACGGAATGAAGAGTGCGGCGCTGGCGTGGCGGGGTATGCTGGAGGGGACCATCAACCCAGCGAAAGGGGAGAGCATGACGGATCAGGAAACGCCCGAGCGCGCGCACGTGACGGCCGACGATATCGAGGCCGCCAACGACCTTATCGACTTTATCGAGGCATGCCCCAGCATGTTTCATACGGCGGCGACCATTATGGCCGAGCTCGACGAGGCGGGCTTTACCTACCTGCCCGAGAACGCGGCATGGGACATCGAGCCGGGCGGGCGTTATTACACGCAGCGCAACACCTCGAGCGTCGTTGCCTTTAAGGTGGGCGAGGACCTGGCTGCTACGTGGGGCGAGGACGGCGTTGCCGGCGACTATCATTTTCAGCTCACGGCGTCGCACAGCGATTCGCCGACGTTTAAGGTCAAGGCTGTGCCCGAGCTCGACGGCGCAGGCGAGACGCTGCGTCTGAACACCGAGGCCTACGGCGGCATGATCGACTACACCTGGTTCGATCGTCCACTGGCGCTCGCGGGCCGCGTGCTGGTGCGCGAGGGCGACCGTATTGAGAGCCGCCTGCTTGCCACCGAGCGCGAGGTTGCCATTATTCCGAGCCTTGCCATCCATATGAACCGTGGCGTTAACGAGAGCTTTGCTCCCAACCGAGCCGTTGACCTGTGCCCGCTCATCAGCGCCGGTGAACTCAAGCAGGGAGATTTTGACGCTCTGATTGCCGATGAGCTGGACGTTGAGCCCGAGCAAATTTTGGGCCGCGATCTGTTCCTGGTCAATCGTCAGGATGCGCGCATTTGGGGCTGGGCCGATGAGTTTATCTCGACGCCCAAGCTCGACGACCTGGCCTGTGTCTATACCTCGCTACAGGCATTTTTGGGCGCCGAAAACGCGCACGACGTCTCGGTCTTCTGCTGCTTCGATAACGAGGAGGTTGGCTCCGAGACCAAGCAGGGTGCCATGTCGACCTTCTTGGCCGACGCGCTGCGCCGCATCAACGGATCGCTGGGTTTTGACGACGAGTCGTACCATCGCGCACTTGCTGCCTCGATGCTTGTAAGCTGCGACAACGCACATGCCGTGCACCCCAACCACGCCGAGAAGTGCGATGCCCGCAATCAGGTGGTGCTCAACGGCGGTATCGTCATCAAGGAAGCCGCCAACCAGCACTACTGCACCGATGCCTTTAGCCGCGCGGTGTTCCAGGCCATCTGCGATGACGCCGACGTGCCCACGCAGGCCTTCGCCAACAAGAGCGATATGGCCGGCGGTTCTACCCTGGGCAATCTGTCCAATATGCAGGCGAGCATGCATGCCGTGGACGTGGGCCTGCCGCAGCTTGCCATGCACTCAAGCTACGAGACCGGCGGCGTCCGCGACGTCGTGTGCGCCATCCGCGCCCTTACCGCCTTCTACGAGCACAACCTAACCATCAACGGCGCCGAAAGCGTAGAACTGTAAAACCTGCCAAAAAGGGACAGGTTCATTTTGGCAGGTTTTATCTGGGTAAATGCCAACAGCTAGGCGGAACTGTCAGGACGCCGCAGGTAGAGCCAACGTCATAGTGCAAACTAACCTGACCCCATTGCACCAAAAAAGAAACGCCGCAGGTTGAGCAAAAGTCAGCGAGAGTCCGCCGTTTGAGCCAAGGTGCCGTGAAATGAAAAGGCGCTGACCTTCTGGTCGCGCCTTTGAAATTGAACGGCAGATTGGCCAAACGGCGGGTTCGTAGCGTCGACCGGTCCGCCGTCCGTTAGAACGGCGGAATAGATCCCCTAATGTTCAATCCAACAACGTAAAGTTTCGCCGGCCTGTAGGTGGCGTAGATTCTCCGCGGCAATATCCACCACGTTGTTGAGCGTGGCTGCCAGGTGGAACCAACCGGAGACATGCGGCGTGATGAGCATGTTGGGCGCATCCCACAGTGGGCTTGTCTCAGGCAGCGGCTCGGGGTCGGTGACGTCGACCGCAGCGCCGGCAAGGTGCCCGGACTCGAGTGCCGCAACCAAGTCGTCGGCGACCACAAGATCGCCGCGGCCGCCGTTGGCAAAGAAGGTGCCCGGTTTCATCGCGGCGAAGAACTCGGCGTTCGCCAGGCCGCGGGTCTCGGGTGTGCTGGGCATAAAGGATGCGACGACGTCAGCCTCGGCCAGGCGCTCGGGGAGGGCGTCCATGCCGTCCATGTCCTCAAACACAATGGGATAGACGAGCGGATGACGCTTGATACCGCGGACGTGCGCGCCCATGCTGCGGCAGAGCGTGGCAAAGTGGCTGCCGATATCGCCCGCGCCCAGCACCAGCACGTTGGCGTTTTTGAGCGAGGTGACCGGACCTAAATCCTCCCAGCGATGCTTGCGCTGCAAGTCGTGATAGCCGGGCAGGCGCTTGATCATGGAAAGGACCATGGCAAACATGTGCTCGCTCACGGCCTGGCCATAGGCACCCACCGAGCAGGAAAGCTTAGCGTCGGCTGGCACGGTGCCGGCGGCCAAGTAATCGTCATAGCCGGCGGTCTGTAATTGCAACAGCTGGAGATGCTCGCATGCCGTGAGCATGCCAGGGTCGATGTTGCCCAAGATCACGTCCGCATCGGCGACCTGCTTGCGCGTGGCGGCGTCGGAGCTCGTGTAGATAAAGTCCTCGCCCGGAGCGCTCGACTCAAGAATTGCGCGATGGCGGTCATTGACGGGCAGCAAAACCAGAATGTTCACAAGCAGTCCTCTCCGCTCAACCTACCAAAAAAGAACAGGTTTATTTTGGCAGGTTTTATCAGGCAAAACGTTCAAATAAAACGCCGGATGCAAGACGAGCGCGCCCGTCAGCATCCGGCGTATCTACAGCTACCAGCTGAGCAGTTCGTAGCCGTCCTCGGTCACCACGAGCTGCACCTCGCACTGGGCCGAATCGCTGCCGTCCTTGGTGCGCACGCACCAGCCGTCGCCCTTGCTAATCTTGATATCGGGCGCTCCGGCATTGACCATGGGCTCGATGGTAAAGACCATGCCCGGAGCCATGATGGTGTCTACATCGGGCGCCTCGGTGGTAAAGCCCACAAACGGGTCCTCGTGGAACTCCTTACCGATGCCGTGTCCGCCGTACTCGCGCACCACGCTAAAACCGGCGTCCTCGACCGTCTTTTGCACGGCCTCGGCCATAACGGACAGTGGCAGCCATGGCTTGACGGCCGCCAGACCCGCTTCCACGCTGGCGCGGGTGACATCGACCAGGCGCTGGCGCTCGGCCGAGACCTCGCCGATGCAGAACATGCGGCTCGAGTCGCTAAAGTAGCCGTCTAGGATCGTGGAACAGTCCACGTTGATGATGTCGCCCTCGTGCAGCACATCCGTATCGCAGGGAATGCCGTGGCAGACCACATCATTGATCGAGGTGCACACGCTCTTGGGGTAGCCCTCGTAGTTGAGGTCGGCCGGCGTGCCACCGTGCTCGACGGTGTAGTCGTAGATCATCTGGTCGATCTGGTTGGTGGTCATGCCCGCGGCGATGTGCTCGCCTACGTAGTCGAGCACGCCCACGTTGATGGCGGCGGAGCGCTTGATGCCCTCGATGTCGGCGGGTGTCTTGTAGAGCGTACGGGGCAAAACCTCCCAGCCCTCCTCCCACAGGCGCTCGAGGCGCTCGTCGAAGGCGCTGTGGCATTTCTTGTATTTCTTGCCGCTGCCGCACCAGCAAGCGTCGTTGCGGCCGGGTACGGGTCCGTTGTCATACATGGCTAACTTCCTTTCATCCGCAGCTAGTATAGCCCACCCACGCGTCCATAAAAGTTGCGGTGATATAGTTCCGATTTAAGCGGTTTAACAGCATAAACAGGAACTATATCACCGCAGCTGATGGAGCGGGATGGCGGGCACGAGCTGCTGCGTGGTTTTGCTAGTAGCTCACCTGGCAGGGAATGCCGAGGGCGCTCACGCGCGCGGCAATCGTGTCGAGCACCTCGGGCGCCGCTTTGGCAAGGCCGGCGACCGGTGTTTCGCGCGCCACCGTGTAGATGGTCGCTTCTTGTGGGCGAATGCGCTCAAGTGCCGCGAGCCAGGGGGCAACGTACTCCTCGCCGGTGTTGTCGATGGGCTTGCCCAGATACTCACCGGTCAAAAAGATCGTCTGGATAATAACGTGACCGTCAAAGCTTGCGAACGTCTCAATCTGGTGCTCGACGTCGTAGGGGCCAACAGGCTGGTCGAGCAGCTGGATAAATGCCGGGTCGACCGTATCGAGCTTGAGGATGTTGTCGTCGACCATCATGAGCGCGTCGTGCACCTCGGGGCGGTCGGCGCGCGTGCCGTTGGAGAGCACAGCGATCTTGGAGTTTGGGGCAAGCTCGTCGCGCAGCGCGACAGCGCCGGCGATGGCCTGCGGAAACTCCGGTGCGGCGGTGGGCTCGCCGTTGCCTGCGAAGGTGATCACATCGGGGAGCTCGCCTTCGGCTGCCATCTCGCGCAGCTTTGCCTCGAGCGCGTCGAGTACCACGGCAGCTGTGTTGTACGGCTCATGGCAGGGGCGCTCGGCATTGAGGCCGTTTTCGCAGTAAATGCAGTCGAACGTGCAGATTTTGCCGCTGGCCGGCATCATGTTGACGCCGAGCGAGAGACCGAGGCGACGGCTGCGAACAGGCCCAAAGATGGGGCTGGCATTCAAAAACGTAGACATAGGCATATGCTCCTCAAGACAATTGTGCCTAAGCATAGCATCGGCTCCAAAGCAAGGTGCGGGCTCTTGCTTTACAAGTTTCGTTTTTTAACGTCGCTCATTATGCCGTGCCATGAAAAGCCTCGGGTCGGGTACAGTTAATCTGTTAACAAGGCGTAAGGCAATGCGAGCCTATCCAACCGTACTGAAGTGCAACTGGATGGGCTTTGACGATGGGAACACAGTATGGATTTTAC
>JAIHVJ010000381.1 GCA_022720335.1 Collinsella sp. | reverse complement strand
GGTGCTCAAAGACGGCGAGATCGTGGGCCTAGGCACGCACGACGAGCTCATGGAAACCTGCGAGGTGTACCGCGCTATCGCGGAATCGCAGATGAAGGGAGGTGAGTAGCATGACCGAGGGGCTCAAGAAGCAGGCCATCGCCGAGGATGCCGCGGTTGCAGAGACAGTTGAGGAGACGGGCGCCACACCCGGCCTGGACGAAGCCGCCAAGGCGGCGGAGCGCGAGGCTCGCCGCCAGGCACTCTACGAGGAAAACGAGCGCGCCGAGGACGAGCGCGCCCGCGCCGAGGCGGAACGCATGCGCGACGTTGACGACGAGGGCGAGGACGAGACGCCCCGCGACACCTGGGCGACGGTGCGCCGCCTGTGGAGCGAGGCCGCCGGCGACCATTGGCGCTTTTACATCGTGTTCGCGAGCATCGTGTTCTATGTCATCTTTAACACCGCGGCGCCGGCTTACAGCGCCCGCGTGATCGATGAGCTGTGGGGGCATATGAAGCTGGCGTTTGCCAACAACGCTACCTTCAGCATTACTTGGGAGAACTGCGGCAGGACCATCTTCATCTACTTTATGATCTGGACCGCCGCCGCCTCGTTCTACGCACTCCAGAGCTTTTTGATGTCGAGCGTTGCCGAGCGCCTCAACCTGCGCCTACGCAACCGCATCGCACAAAAGCTCAACCGTCTGCCGCTTGCCTACTTTGACGCGCATCGTCCCGGCGAGGTCGTCAGCCGTGCGACCAACGACTTGGACAAGATGTCCGAGAGTATGCAACGCGGCCTGCTCCAGCTTCTGGTGTCGATCGGTACCGTGGTGGGCGCCGTGAGCGTGATGTTCGTGTTTAGCGTGCCGCTCACGCTCGTCTTTTTGTTCTTTACGGCACTTTCGCTGCTGGTGACGAAGGTCGTGTCGCGCCGCACGCACGATGTGACGGGCGAACGCCAGGAGTGGGTGTCCAAGATTACGAGCGCGGTCGAGGAAGGCTACTCGGGCCGTCTGGTGATCCGTGCGTTTAACCGCGAGCGCCAGAGCTCTGCCGAGGTACACGAGGCTTCGAAGGAGCTGGCGCGCGTGAGCACCAAGGCGGACTTTATGATTAACGCCGTCGGTCCCGCGGTGCGCTTTATCGGCCGCTTGGCGCAGATCGTGATTGCGCTTGTGGGCTGCAGCATGTTGGTTGCCGGGCATATGACCGTCGGCGTGTTCCAGGCGTTCTTCCAGTTTATCTACGAGGCGTCCGAGCCCATGACGCAG
>JAIHVJ010000380.1 GCA_022720335.1 Collinsella sp. | reverse complement strand
TTCCCTCTTGCGCGACCGGTCTTTTTAGCCTTCTGAGACTGCTCGTACAGAGCGGTAAACATCGCCGTCTCGCCCGGAGACGTGCGCTTACCGGCGCTGTTCTGACCAGCTCCGCTCGGCATGCCAGCTTTTCCGGCCCCGTTCGAACGCGGCGGAACTGCAGGACGGCCGCTGTCGCTGCCCTTAAAGTGATTACCAGCCATAAAGAAATCCTCGCAATTGAGTCGCAATAGAAAAGTCCATAACGCTATTAGTTTATGGCATATTGAGCATCGACAGCTAAACTCCAGACACGGCTATCAATTGGCGAAAATTTGGCGCAACACCTTATCTGTCTTGGCGGCGGCGCCAGCTACACCGTGAGGAACATCATCACGATGATCATGGCAAAGCCAATCAAGTCGGTCGGCAAAAACACCGTGCCCAGCATAACGGCACTCGTGATGGTCGCCGAAACCGGCTCCACGGTTCCGATGAGGCTTGCGCGGACCGAGCCAATGTCCTTAACGCCCTGCATATAGAGCATGTAGGCAAAAAACGAACCGATGACCACGAACACCGCGAGCGCCTCGATACCGGCAACATCGAGCGCCGGCATATGTGCCCAAGGGCGAACGAAAGCACACGAAACGATGCCCGCCGTGAGCATAGCCGAACCCGTGACGATGGGGCTGCCGTATTCGGGCAGGATCTTGGCGGGGATCACCGCCATGCAGGTGGCGCTGACCGCACACATAAGGCCCGCGACCAGGCCGAGCGGCGAGATGCTCAGGCTGGTGGGGTCACCGCCGGTGGCGATCAAAAACGTACCGCCCAGAGCCAAGCCAATGCCGATAACCTCGCGCGTGCGCGGCCTGCGGCGGTCGATAACGCAGGTGTATCCCATAATGATGACCAGCTGCAGGCACTGAAGCACCGTCGCGGTTCCGGCATTGGTCAGGCGCACGGCCGAAAGATAGCAGAACTGGTTGAACAGCAGGCCAAAAGCGGTAAAAAGCAGCAGTTGTCTGCGGTCGGCGGGCGTGGTCCAGAGTTTAACCAGACGCTCGCGATCGCGCGTGACCACCACGGCCATAAAGAGCAGACCGGCGAGAATCTGTCGTATGCTCATAAGCCACAGCGTATCGACATGGTAGGTATCGAACAAAAAACTCGCGCTGGTGCCCGAGAAGCCCCAAAACGAACCGCCCACCAGCGTAGCCAAGACGCCCGTGATCATCTTGCGCGTCGAAGCGCTGTTCAAGCGGTCGCGCCAT
>JAIHVJ010000097.1 GCA_022720335.1 Collinsella sp. | reverse complement strand
TTCCGAACCCGGAAGCTAAGCCCCATCGCGCCGAGAGTACTGCGGGGCCAGCCCGTGGGAGGCCAGGGCGCCGCTGACCGGTGGACGGCACCGAGCCGTGCGCTTGAACTTGGAAGGGGGAGGCCTCGCGGCCTCCCCCTTTTTTGCGTTTACGGGCTTTTGTCTCACATAGTAGCTGTGTTTTATAACCCTCGTTTGTCGCATCTTCTGCGAACGGGCTACAATAACTTAGTCTGTGCGATATGGAGGTGAACATGGCTGAAGCTGGTATCGGCGTTGATATCGTCGAGATTTCCCGCATGAAATCAATTCTTGAAAAGACGCCGTCGTTTGCTCGGCGTGTGTTTACCGAAGAAGAGCGTGCGTATTGCGATGCATCATCGCGTCCCGCTGCTCACTATGCGAGCCGCTTTGCTTCGCGCGAGGCGGTACTTAAAGCTCTCGGCACGGGTTTTAGTCAAGGCGTGGGTCGCAAGGATGTTTCGGTTACGCGTGATAAACTCGGCAAACCGAAGGCGCTGCTTTCGGGCCGTGCTCTCGAGATCGCTCAAGAACTGGGTGTTGTTGAGGTCGCTCTTTCCATTACGCTTACAGGAGACTTGGCCGTTGCGAATGCCATCGCGATTACCGAAGATGCTCGGCCTAAGCCAAAAGAGGAAAAGGTGAACACCAAGAAACGCGTAGCGCAGACATTTAAAGAGGCTCGCTCTGTTTTAGATGAGCTTGAGCAGCTGCAGAATTCAGCATTGACGGAGCACCTGGGCGATGCTTCGCAAGATACGCTAGGAGCATAGATGAAACCGGTTTTGAGTACCGAAGAAGTCGTTCGTCTCGAGGATATCATCGAACGCGAAGGGACTTCGAAGGCCGAGCTTATGGAGCTAGCGGGTGAGTTTGCCGCCAACGAGGTCTTGAAGCTCAATCCCGATCGGGTTCTCGTTCTGGTCGGTTTTGGTAATAATGGCGGCGACGGTTGGGTTGCCGCCGATATTCTGAGCCATAAGGGTGTGGACGTCGATATCGTTTCTCCGGTTGAGCCGGATGAGATTCCTGCTGCTCTGGCACGTCATGTTGCTCGTCGTACCGCCGGCCGCGATGTGCACGTTTGCGTCGGCCCCTCGCGTGACGAACTCGAGGTTTTGATCGATAAGGCCGATGTTGTTGTCGATGCCATTTTTGGTACCGGTTTCCACGGGAATCTGCGTGCGCCGTTCTCCATCTGGATTCCTACGGTCAATGAATGCGCCGATTGTGTCATATCCATTGATGTCCCCTCGGGCCTGAATGCCGAGACGGGCGTTGTTGATGACGACTGCATTCGTGCCGAGCATACGGTGACGATGATTGCGCCCAAGATTGGTCTGTATAGCGCTGATGGTCCTGAGTATGCTGGCGATTTGATCTGCGGCAATCTGTACGACCGTCTTGACGAGGTCATCGATGATGTCGACCACGCCGCCGAGATTGTCGAGCCCGGTGACTTAGTTGATTACTTTGCCCCACTACCTACGAATATCGATAAGTATTCCCGTGGCTCTGTGCTTATTGTCGCCGGATCTGCGCAATATCCTGGTGCTGCCATTATGGCGGCCAAGTCTGCAGCTCGCGCGGGTGCTGGTTACGTGGCAGTCGCGGCTCCTGACGCCTGCGCCAATCTTATTCGCATGGCACTTCCTTCGATTCCCGTCTTTGCTATTCCGTCTGATTCCCGCGGCTCCTTTGGCGCCGCTGCGCGCATGACTGTGTGCGAGATTGCAAAGAAGTACAGCTGTGTACTGTGCGGTCCCGGTATGACGACATCTGCCGGCGCTATGCAGGTGGTTTCGGGCTTGCTCGAGCTTGATGTGCCGCTTATCTTGGACGCCGATGCACTCAACTGCCTTGCTAAGATTGCCATTGACGGTATTGATAGTAATCCCGAGATGTATCGTCGCGAGCAGCCGTTGGTTATGACGCCGCACTATCGTGAACTTTCGCGTCTGGTTGCCGGTGACGAGGTGAACGACCTTGGTACTGCGATTGCAGCCGCGCAGAAGGTTGTCTGGGCTGCAGGCTCTGACAATCTGGTGGTCATTGCCAAGGGGCCGACGACGGCTATCTGTGGCGTTGAGCGTGTGCTGCTGCCGCTCTCGGGTCCGGCTTCTCTGGCAACTGCCGGTTCGGGTGATGTTCTCGCGGGTATTTTGGCCGGCACGCTTGCCACCATGCGCGACGAGATGGATCGTTGGGAGTTGCTGTATTCGTACGCCGTCGCACTTCACAGCTACGCCGGTTTTGCCGCGGCGACGGAGTATGGTGAGAAGAGCGTCATCGCGACCGATCTTATCGACTTGATCGGTCCGGCCATGGAACTGGCGGCAAAGGATGCGCTCGAAGATCTGGGAATCATGGACGAAGGGTCGGATGACTAATCATGAATAAAGCCGATTTGACGCGCTGGTCCTGGGTCGAGATCGACCGCGGGGCGCTCCGTCGCAACACGAGGGCCTATAAGAACTTGCTGAATCCACGTCAGCGCCTGTGCTGCGTGGTCAAGGCCGATGCTTATGGTCATGGAGCTGTTGAGTGCGCCAAGATCATGTATTCGGCCGGTGCCGACATGTTTGCCGTGGCGACGGTCAACGAGGGCGTTGGGCTCCGTCAGGGCGGAATTACTAAGCCCATCCTGATTCTAAGCGAGCCGCCCATCGAGGCCATTCCGACGTTGCTCGAGTTTGATATCATGCCTTCGGTCTATACGTCTGACTTTGCTCTTGCGTATGGCGAATGTGCCGTCGCGGCGGGCAAAGTGGGCAAGTATCATCTCGCCATCGAGACGGGCATGAATCGTATCGGCGTTCACTACACGCAGGTGCTCGACTTTGTCCGCGGTATAAATTTCCATCGCGGTATTCAGTGCGACGGCGTATTTACGCACTTCGCCACGGCCGATGAACCTTCGGGCTGGGACTACAAGCTGCAGTGTCAGCGCTTTACCGAGGCCGTTCAGGCCATTAAGGGTGCGGGTTTTGAGTGCGGTATCGTGCACTGCGCCAACACGCCGTCCTCGATGCTCGACCCCTCGATGCATTTTGATATGATCCGCGCCGGCGTTGGCTTGTATGGCATGCAGCCGTGCGAGCTGAGTGGCCGCGTGATGCAGCTTGATCCCGTTATGAGCGTCCATGCGCGTGTGACGCGCGTGGCACACCCTGCGATGGGTGAGGGCGTGGGCTACGGTTTTACCTACCGCGTACCGCGTACGCGCGTTCAGATCTGCACGCTGCCGATCGGTTATGCCGATGGCCTATCGCGTACGCTTTCCAATCGTATGGATGTGCTGTATCGCGGCGAGCGTGTGCATCAGGTTGGCAATATCTGCATGGACCAGTTTATGGTCGCCATTCAGTCCAACCCGGCACACGAGATTCCCGAGGCCGAGTATGGTGACGAGATGATCATTGTCGGCCGCGATGGCGATGCCGAGATCACTATGGACGAGATGGCCCGACTGCGCGGAACGATTAACTACGAGGTCGCCTGCGGCTTTGGCATGCGTCTCGACAAGGTCTACGTGTAGGAGCCGCTATGGGCGTCATGCACATCCCCGGCCATACCCATCAGGCACCACGTGAGGTCGCACTCGAGGAAATTGAGGCCGTTCTGGGCGATTGCCACCTCTGCCAGCTCTACCAGTCGCGTCACAATATCGTGTTTGGCGTGGGAAACCCCCGCGCTCGCGTGATGTTTATTGGTGAGGCGCCGGGCCGCAATGAGGATTTGCAGGGCGAGCCCTTTGTGGGGGCGGCAGGCGAGGACCTCAACGGCATTTTGTCGCTGGCGGGCCTCAAACGCGAAGACGTCTACATTGCCAACGTGCTTAAGTGCCGCCCGCCGGGAAACCGCAATCCGCGTCCCGAGGAAGTGCTGGCTTGCTCGCCGTTTTTGCGTGAGCAGATTCGAAGCATCTGGCCCGATATTATCGTGACGCTCGGCAACCCCGCGACGCACTTTGTGCTTAAGACCGAGATTGGCATTACTAAGCTGCGCGGCAGGTTCCACCAGATGGGGCATTTTGTAGTAATGCCCACGTTCCATCCGGCAGCAGCGCTGCGCAATCCGGCGTGGCAGGAGCTGCTGGAGGAAGACTTTAAGATGCTGGGCGACTATCTGGAGCGACATCCCGCACCAGAGGACGCCTCGGAATAATAAGGAGCATATATGTCCCTGGAGCGCCTGGGGGTAGGTACTTACAAAACGACTTGCGCTGCCGATACGGAGTACTTTGGCGAGCTAATTGCACCGTGCCTTGAGGACGGCGATGTGCTCATCCTGACCGGTGGCCTGGGAGTGGGCAAAACTCACTTTACCAAGGGCGTCTCGCGCGGGCTGGGCGATGAGCATATGGTTACGAGCCCTACGTTTGCGCTCATGGCCGTTCACGATCAAGGTCGTATTCCGCTGTTTCACTTTGATCTATACCGCCTGGAGCATGCCTACGAGCTCGAGGATACGGGCATTTTCGATGTGCTGGGCTATGAGGGTGCTTGCTTGCTGGAATGGGGCGAACAATTCCAGGACGAGCTGACGGATGAGTATCTTTCGGTGACGCTCAAGCGTGATGAGGGCGACAGCGATGTGCGAACGATAACGCTCGAGGCACACGGTGACCGCGCAATGGAGCTTTCCCATTTGATTGATAAGGCTGTACAAGATGAGCTTGCATAACGACAACGCGCTGGTGGTGGCGCTCGATACCTCGACCGACATGCTTGCCTGCGCGGCAAGCTGGATTGATGGGCAGACGGGCGAGACGAAGCTCGTGAGTGGCGACCACATGTGTCGCCGTCACGCCAACGTTGAGCTCGTGAATACCGTTGATGGCGTGCTGGCTCAAGCCGGTCTGGATCGCAGCGATGTTGGTTACTACGTGGTCGGCCGCGGCCCGGGGTCGTTTACGGGTGTGCGCATCGGCATCTCCACTGCCAAGGGCCTCGCGCGCGGTGCCAATGTTCCACTGCTGGGCGTGTCGACGCTCGACGCTTGCGCTTGGACGGCGTGGAAGGCTGGCGTGCGCGGCAAGCTTGGTATCTTGGCCGATGCCATGCGCGGTGAGGTATATCCGGCACTATATATGCTGGGCGATGAGGGTCCCGAGCGTCAATTTGAGCGCGAACACGTGGTCAAGGCCGCCGTGGCGCTCGATGAGTGGCGCCGAGCAGCGGACTGGGACCAGGTTCAGCTGACCGGTGACGGTCTCGTGCGCTATGGCAAGCTGCTGGGTGAGGACGAGACCGCCCGCTGCGTGGAGCGCGACCTGTGGTGGCCTTCGGGCGAGGGCTTGCTGCTCGTGCACGCTGCGGGTGACGGCGATCCGGCTCGCGTCCTGCCGATTTACACGCGCCTTTCGGATGCCGAGGAAAACGAGCGCAAGCGTCTTGGTCTTGCCGAGAGTGCGCAGAGCGAAATTACGGGCGTTGCCGATGAGCTCGCCGGTCGTCATCTGCAGTTCCGTCCCATGGGCGCGGCGGATGCCGAGGGCGCGAGCGCGCTAGAGGCTGCCTGCTTTGAAGGTGCCGGACACGAGGCGTGGACGCCGGGCATGTTCCTGTCCGAACTGGGCGAGGACGTCGCTGCGCCGCGCAGTTGGTGGGTGGCACACGACGACGGCAAGCTGCTGGGCCTTGCCGGCGGTATGGTCGTGGACGGTGATGTGCAGATTCTGGATGTCGCCGTCGACTCGGCACATCGCCGTGAGGGCATTGCCCGCAAGCTGCTGTCGCATGTGAGCTATGATGCCCAGATGCTCGGCTGCACCACGGCTTCGCTCGAGGTCGAGGACGGCAACGAGGGCGCGATTGCGCTCTATGCCGCTCTGGGCTTTACCGAGGTGGGTCGTCGTCGTGGCTACTACGGTGTCGGCAAAGACGCCATCGTCATGACGGCCCCACTTCCCCTCGTACTTCCGGTCGATAACGCCTCGCCCGAGCCGACGGCAGCCGAGCAACGCGTATGGCCGCTGCCTGCGCCTGGGCGCTCCGAGGGGGAGCGCGCCGAAATTGAGCGCCGCCGCCTGGTGCTCGCTATCGAGAGTTCCTGCGACGAGACGGCCGTGGCGATTATCGATGCGGATGGCAATATGCTGGCCAACCAGGTGTCGACACAGATTGATTTTCATGCCCGCTTTGGCGGCGTGGTGCCCGAGATCGCCTCGCGCAAACACGTTGAGGTGATTGTGAGTGTCGTGGATGCGGCGCTCGAGGATGCCGCAGCATCGCTTGGTCTTGAGGGTGGAGCCATTGCTCCCAGCGAGCTTGCCGCCGTGGGCGTGACACAGGGTCCGGGCCTGGTGGGCGCCCTCGTGGTGGGCGTTGCCTTTGCCAAAGGCTTTGCCTACGCTGCCGGTAAGCCGCTCGTATGCGTCAACCATCTGGAGGGGCATCTGTTTGCCAACCTGCTGGCGCAACCCGACCTCAAACCGCCGTTTATCTTCACGCTTGTCTCGGGTGGGCACACCATGCTCGTGCACGTGAAGGCGTGGGGCGACTACGAGGTGCTCGGTGAGACGCTCGACGACGCTGTGGGCGAGGCCTTCGACAAGGTAGCCAAGGCGTTGGGTCTGGGCTATCCCGGTGGCCCCATCATTTCCAAGCTGGCCGAGACGGGCAACCCCAAGGCGATCGATTTCCCCCGTGCGCTTAACAGCCTCGGCCAACCCGCATCTGCGCGAGATGATGATCAAGAAGCTTGGGCGTCAGGGGATTCGCGTAACGGTGCCGCCCTTGTCTGCCTGTACCGATAACGCCGCCATGATCGCGGAGGTCGCTCGCCGTAAATTCGACCGAGGCGAAATCTCGCCGTTCGATGTCGACGCCGATCCAAACATGACGCTGTAGCTGGTGCGGCGCGGTCCCCGGACGGAGGGGCCGGATATAAGGTTTCCTGCTTTACAGTCCTGCGCAAGACTAAGGCCACATTAAGTGGCCTTCTTTGCGTGCGGAACTCGCGATAAACCTTATATCCGGCCCCTCCGCCCGGCTCCCACGGCTCTCAGGGGCATCTCTCATGCAAAAACTGTCGTGGGGTAAAGTCCGAGGTCAGTGGCGTTTTATACCGAGAAATCCAAAAAAGTTGAAAACTCATTACAAATTTGCGTTGACTTTAGGTAACTAAAGTTTCATACTCCTTTTCAACCACTGGGGGATGTGAACACGCACGGATCGTTCACATCATGATTGAAGAGGATTTCTTAGACATGTTCACGCATCAGCTAAACATTATCAGCGTAGTAATTATCTGATGCGGGTTAGCACATACAGCTAGCCCGTACGATAACGGGCGGCTGATAAAGATGAGGGCCGTCGAGCGCAACCGACGGCCCTCATTTTTTATGTCTAGGAAGTTCTTTTTAGGGGAGGAAATGTAATGAACGGAGTTTTGCTCATGGTTGTGGCCGCGGCGGTGCTCGCCTGCGGCTATCTGGGCTATGGCCGCTGGCTGGCCAACAAGTGGGGCGTTGACAAAGAGGCCCTCACGCCGGCCAAGCGCATGAAGGACGGCAAGAGCTTCTCGCCCGTCTCTGCCTTCACCGCGTTCTCGCACCAGTTCAGCTCGATCTGCGGTGCTGGCCCTGTCACGGGTACGATCGTCGCCATGGCCTTTGGCTGGCTGCCCGTCGTGCTCTGGGTCCTCGTCGGCGGCATCTCGCTCAGCTCATCGAGAAGTACATCGGCAAGACCGGCCGTCGCCTGTTCCTGCTGTTCTGCTGGCTGTTCTGCATCATCGTCATCGCCGCTTTCACCGACATGGTCTGCAAGACGTTCATGTTCACCCCGGCCGTTGACGCTTCTGGTGCTGCTACCGGTGCCATCGACTTCACCAAGTCCTATGCCGCCGGCTGCGCTGGTACCATCTCCATCCTGTTCACCTTCGTCGCTATCGCCTTTGGTTGGGCCCAGAAGAAGTTCAACCTCACCGGCGCTGCCGAGTTCGTCACCGGCGTTGTCCTCATGGTTCTCATGTTCGCCGTCGGTATGCAGTTCCCGGTCTACCTGGATAAGTTCCAGTGGTTCGCCGTCGTCATGGTCTACCTGGTCTTCGCTGGCGCTATGCCCATCCAGATGCTCAAGACCCCGCGTGACTACCTCACTTCCATCATGATGATCGTCATGATCGTCTGCGCTGTCCTCGGCATCGTCGTCCTGGGCGTCAACGGTCAGGCTACGATGACCGCTCCGGTCTTCACCGGCTTCTCCACTGCCTCCGGCATGATGTTCCCGGTCCTGTTCGTCTCCGTCGCTTGCGGTGCTCTCTCCGGTTTCCACAGCCTCGTTTCTTCCGGCACCTCTTCTAAGCAGGTCGAGAAGGAGCAGGACGCCGTCAAGGTCGGTTACGGCGCCATGATCGTCGAGTCCTTCGTCGGCATCCTTGCCATCATCGTCGCCGGCATCATGTTCTCCGACATGAACACCGCCGGTACCGGCGCCCTCAACGCCGGTGTCGCTTCCACCCCGTTCCAGATCTTCGCCGCTGGCATCTCCCGCGGCATGCAGGCCTTCGGTGTTGACGGCACGCTCGCTACTGTCTTCATGACCATGAACGTCTCCGCTCTGGCCCTGACCTCGCTCGACGCTGTCGCCCGCATCGCCCGCACCTCGTTCTCCGAGTTCTTTGCCCAGACCAACGACGCCCTGGCCATCGAGTCCCAGGCCGGCTACATGAAGGTCCTCGGCAACCCCTGGTTCGCCACGGTCGTCACCCTGCTTCCCGGTCTCGCCCTCGCTTTTGGTGGCTATGCCAACATCTGGCCGCTCTTTGGTGCTTCCAACCAGCTGCTCGGTGGCATGACTATGATCACCCTCGCCGTGTTCTGCAAGTGCACCGGCCGCAAGGGCTGGATGCTCTACGTGCCCGTCGCCTTCCTGCTCTGCTGCACCTTCACCTCGCTGGTTCAGAGTGCCATGGGCTGCATGACCGCCGTCCAGGCCTACGGTTTCTTCGGTACCATCCCGGCTACCGCCACCACGGTCGCCGTCTCCGTCGCCGCCACCAAGGGCCTGCAGCTTGTCTTCGCTGTCCTGCTGATGGTCCTGGGCCTCATCGTCGCCGTCAACTGCCTCAAGGAGTTCTTCGGCAAGGAGGCTGGCTCCATGCCCGACGAGGAGCCCGAGTGGTCCGAGATGGGCAAGGCCGAGTATGGCCGCGCTGCTGCTGCCGAGGCTCCTGTCGACGCCGAGGCCGCCAAGGCTTAGTCGACCTGACGAGTTGAACGTCACATCTATATGACTCGGAAAGACCGGGTCCGCGACTTCGCGGGCTCGGTCTTTTTTCATGCAAAAGCGGGTGACGCTCGAGTGTTCTCGCAGATGTTTTGCGTGGATAAGGGCGCGCGTTGTACCATATAGACGTATATGTGTGCATATGAAAGGGGCCCCGTGGCCAAGACGGTATATTCCGATAACCAACAAAATGTCGATGCTCTGGCTGAGCGCCTGAGCAGCCAGACGTCGCTTTCTGCTGAGCGTGCCAAGCTGGTTGCCTACGACCTGCTTTGCCGCAAGGCGCTCAAGATTAAGTCGAGTGCGCTGGCGCAGATTTTCCGCTCCGTCGATAAGGAGTGCGACACCAAGGCGATGCGCGATGAGCTTATCGCGGCAAAGATCGTGACCAAGATCGAGGGTAGCGGCATTAACGGGCGCCCGGCGTTCTATACCATCAATGCCGAGAT
>JAIHVJ010000379.1 GCA_022720335.1 Collinsella sp. | reverse complement strand
TTTGTCCGATGCCATACTGATGTGTTCCATGATGTTTTTATCGATTGTGCACAGGCCGTGGCTTGCCGCCGTGAGCCGCTGGAAGGAGGCAGCATGTCCGATGCCGTTCGTGCCGAGAAAATCGCGCGCGAAGTAGACCATGCTGCCCGTCAACTGGCACAGGCGGGCCGTCTGGACCTGACGCGCGAGTTTATCCAACATGGTGACGTGACGGTCTATGCACATGTGACTTCGGTAGCGCGGGCGAGCCTGTCCTTTGCCGAGCGCTTGGGCCGTGCTGGCATTTCGGTCGACCGTGCTTCGTTGTTGCGCGGGGCCCTGCTGCACGATTACTTTCTCTATGACTGGCACGATCCCGACCCAAGCCATCGGCTGCACGGATTTCGGCATCCTTTTTTTGCCCTGGCGCGTGCGGAGGAAGATTTTGATCTGACGTCTCGTGAGCGGAATATTATCGTGCGCCATATGTTTCCGCTGGTGCCGGTGCCGCCGACGTGTCGTGAGGCATGGATTGTGTGCCTGGCGGATAAATGGTGTGCTCTGCGCGAGACGGTCGCCTGCCGTCTACCGCGCAAAGGCGGCGCGAACGATTCGAACGAGGGCTCGAGTGACGGCTCGAGCAAAGATTCGAGCGAAAAGAGGAGAGGGTAGACGGTGGGGACCGCGATTGATATGGCGTTTGGCGGCGCGACGCTTGCCGCCTGTCCGCTCTCGGCGCTGGTGCTCTCGTTTGCCTTTTACGGTTCTTGCGGCTGGGCATGGGAATCGACGGTCTGCGCCATGCTCAACCACGGACGCTTTGCCAACAGCGGCTTTTTGCTGGGGCCGTGTTGCCCTATCTATGGTGTGGGCGGCATAGCCTGCTGGCTTTTGCTGCGCGGGATTCCGGATGCCTCGAGCTAGTTTGTTGCCGCGGCGCTCGTATGCAGCGTGATTGAGTACAGCGTAGGCGTTTTGTTGGAAAAAACAACAGGTGCGCGCTTTTGGGATTACTCGCACCTGCCGTTTAATTTGCATGGACGCATCTGTCTGTACTGGGCCTGCGCGTTTGGCTTGGGTTCGTTGTGCATTTGTCGCGTAGTGGAGCCGGCATTGCTGGGGCTGCTTGGCCATCTGCCGGTGCTGGTTGTGCGGCTGTCCGCCTTTATCGTTGCGGTCGCGATGATGGTCGACGCGGTGTGCTCGTTGGCCAGCTGGCGCCGCCTGTCCGATCAGCTTGAGCGTGTGCGCGCCGACCTTGCCGACCGCATCAATGAGTCG
>JAIHVJ010000378.1 GCA_022720335.1 Collinsella sp. | reverse complement strand
CGGCGGCTCTGCCATTCGATGATGCGGTCGAAATACTCGGGGCGCGGATTGAAATAACCGAACATGGGGTGCTGAGCACGCTGAATGATGTGCTCCTGAACCGTAGGCACCGTGGCAAAGTTCATGTCCGCCACCCACATGGGAATGCGGTCGAAGCCCTCGTCGGGTGCGTTCGGGGCCATACCGGGGATCTCGCCCCAAGAGTCAACAGCGATGGAGTCCATGCCGTGGCGGTCGATAAGCGAGCTAAAGTCGTATTTCATGCTGAACTCCCGTGCAAAGTGATTGTTTTGGTAGGCGTTATTGTCCACCAGCACGGGCGGTTTTGGCGCGGGGTTTGGCGCTTAATTTGACGGGTGCGGACGAATGGCTGGTTAGTCTTTCGCGTCGTTGACGGCGACTACGGTTAGCTGGGTTTTATCGACCGTAAAAGATATGTCGAGCCCGGCGTAGGCCAGATGATAGACGCGGTTTGGCTCGTGCTTGCTGCCTGCGCGGCGCGGATCTTGGCGAAGGACCTCGACCAAGCCGGGGAGCTTTGCGCTTGGAACTGTGTCTTGCAGCGTCTGCGGGAACTCGATGTCGAGCTCTTGCCACGGAGTGTCCTCAATCCAGCCGCCGGTCGCATCCGGGTGGCAATCCGCGAACGGAATATAGGGCTTAATGTCGTAGATGGGCGTGCCATCGCGCAGGTCGGCCCCCAGCACATGAATGATGGGGCCGTCGTCGGTGAGCTCGACACGATCGAGCTTGACACAGGTAAGCCCGATGGGATTAGGGCGAAACGGACTGCGCGTGGCAAACACCCCCACGCGCTCGGCTCCGCCCAGACGCGGCGGGCGCACGGTTTTCGACCATTTTGCATTGGTGCCGGACCTGTCCTGCGTTTTAGCGTCGACGGCAATATCCTTAGCCGTGCCGCCGGGTGTGCCGTTTTCAAAACGCCACAGCAGCCATAGGTGAGAGAAGGAGTCCAGACCCTCAACCGCTGCGTTGGAGGCAAACTCCGGCTCAAAGATAATGCGCCCCTCAAGATGAGGCGCCAAAAAGCTGTTGCGCGGAATGCCAAACTTCTGCGGCAGATCGGTATGTATGTGTGCGATAGGTTCCATGCCGGTCATTGTACGGCAAGGGCGCGGGGCGCTGCGCGCAATTCCCCGCCGCGGTCGCCGAACGTGCAACCAACGGTTGCTTGGAAGGGTGCCTGCCGCCGCGTATGCTTAAGCCATCAACCGGCAGAAAGGAGCCGTCATGGCCTTTGCAGA
>JAIHVJ010000377.1 GCA_022720335.1 Collinsella sp. | reverse complement strand
CTTAGAGGTCCTCGCGCCAGAAGGGCATGCTCATGCAGCGCGGGCCGCCGCGGCCGCGGGAGAGCTCGGCGGAGGGCACGACGAGAAGGTCCAGGCCCTCCTTGTACAGCACGTCGTTGGTGACGGTGTTGCGGGCGTAGACGCAGATCTTGCCGGGCTCGACGCACAGGGTGTTGGAGCCGTCGTTCCACTGCTCGCGGGAGGCCGCGATCGGGTCGCCGCCGCCGCAGGGGATCAGCTTGACCTGGTCGACGCCGGTGGCGTCCTCCAGGACGTGCTCGAGGGTGTCCTCGATCAGGCGGATGTTCACGTCGCCCGGGTTCTTGCCGGCGGTCAGCTCGTAGACGCGCAGGGTGCCCATGATGGCGGGGTGGATCGTGAACTTATCGACGTCGATCTGGGTGAAGACCGTGTCGAGGTGCATGAAGGCGCGCGAGACCGGGATGTCGAAGGCCAGGATGCGCTCGACCTTGGAGTCGGAGTTCCAGAAGATGTTCTGGGCCATGACGTCGATCGCGGCGGCCTGGGTGCGCTGGGAGATGCCGACGGCGAGGGTCTTCTCGTTGATGTTCAGCACGTCGCCGCCCTCGGTGTGGAACTGGCAGTCGCGGCGGAAGTACAGCGAGACGTCCTTGTAGTCGGGGTGGTACTTGAAGATGTACTTGCCGTACAGGGTCTCGCGGTTGCGGGTGACCGAGTACATGCGGTTGAGGTTGACGCCCTCGCCGACGACCGCGAACGGGTCGCGGGTGAAGTAGAGGTTGGGCATCGGGTCGATGATCAGGTCGGACTCGGACTCGGAGTTGACCAGGGAGTCGAGGGTCGTGGACGCCGTGAGGGGCATGTCGATCTCGGACTTGGTCATGCCGGCCATGGTCTTCTTGACGAACTCGAGGTTGTCCTCGATGGAGTCCAGCTTCTCGCGGACGATCTGCGGCATGTGCTGGCCGCGGATGCCGGCCTCGGCGATGTACTGGTCGGTGAACTCGGCGCGGGCGCCGGGGACCTGGTCGAACACCTCGGCGACGAGGTTCTCGAGATAGAGGACCTCCACGCCCTGGTCCCTCAGGATCTGGGCGAAGGTGTCGTGCTCCTGCTGCGCGACCTCCAGGAACGGGACGTCGTCGAACAGGAGTCGCTCGAGCTCGTCGGGCGGCAGGTTGAGGAGCTCGTCGCCGGGACGGTGCAGGCAGACCTTCCTGAGCTTGCCGATCTCGGAAGGCACGTGCAGACCTTTCGTCATGGCCTCCTACCTTTCTTTCGGGCC
>JAIHVJ010000096.1 GCA_022720335.1 Collinsella sp. | reverse complement strand
CTGGTCGACGGGCTCCTGCAGCATGTAGTAGCTCTTGTAGATACCCGAATCTGCCGGGCCGGCGCCCATGTCATAGCTCACGTGGTACTGAGCAGAGACCTCAAGGCCGATGGTCACGTTGTCCTGGGTCTTAACGTCGATGCCAAAACCGTTTTTCATGGTGCGCAGACTCACCGTGGCGGCTTTGCGGTCAATCACGGGCACCTTCATGTGGAAGCCCGCGTTGACGATGCGGTTAAACTTGCCCAGGCGCTCGATGATCACGGCATGCTGTTGTTCAACGACATAGCAGGCGTTGGGAAGCAGCAGCAACAGGATGATGATGGGAATCAAAAGGCTGGTAAGGGCGGCGATGATACCGGACAACAGCATGGTCTCTCCTCTGATAGGCACACGTTGGCATTAGGATACCCGCACGAAGCAGCAACGTGACATCAACAAGAGGCCCATAACAAAAAGCTCCCATTGCTGGGAGCTCTTTCAATCAATGGTGCGGGCGAAAGGACGTCCGCGTATCCGCTTCGCGGATCCGCACCGGCTTCGGCCGCCTGCCGGCGTCCTCGCCAGCTCGCTAAAAACGCTCCGCGTTTTCTTTACGCTCGCTCCTTCACAGGTTCAAGTCCCTGTGATGGGCCCATAACAAAAAAGCTCCCATTGCTGGGAGCTCTTTAATTTAATGGTGCGGGCGAAAGGACTTGAACCTTCATGGGGTTGCCCCCATACGGACCTGAACCGTACGCGTCTGCCAATTCCGCCACGCCCGCGTGCAGGAATTAGAATAACGGAGCGCCACCACGAACGCAAGAACTATTTTTGAAAAAGTTTGCAGGCATTCTCCCAAGCGGCTTGCACGATTGTTTCGGCGTCCTCACCCGTGCGATCGACACGGTCGTTAACCAGCGCGTTTGCCGTAATGGAGATCATTGCGGGCTCGCATTCAAGACCGCGGATGGGCTCCGGAGCCATATACGGGCAATCCGTCTCGAACAAAATTCGATCGAGTGGGGTTGCCGCAAATGCCTCGCGCACGTCGTCGTTGCGCTTAAAGGTGGCCGCACCACCATAGGCGATATAGCAGCCCAGCTCCACAAAGCGCTCCATCGTGGCGCGGTCCTCGCCAAAACAGTGCAGCACACAACCGGCCTGGGGCACGCCCACCTCACGAAGCACGTTGTACGCATCAACGTGCGAGGTGCGCTCCCCATCCGAGTCCTCGTGACGCAGATGCAGCTCCACCGGCACGTTACGGCACACGGCAAGCTCGAGCTGGCGCGTCATGCAGTCAATCTGCACGTTATGGGGTGCCGGCGCGATATCGTCGTCATAGTCCATGTGGTAGTCCAGGCCGATTTCGCCAATACCGGCGCATAAGGGGTCATCGAGCGCGGCAACGACCTGCGCGTGAACGTCGTCGGTATAGTCCGGCGCACCATACGGATGCACGCCGGCAAGATACTTGATCTGCGGGATATCCTGCATCGGCAGAATTTCGCGCACGAGCCAGTCGCTATAGTCCGTCACGCTGCGTTTGTCAGCGATGGGGTCGAACATCGTCACCAACAGGTCGACGCCCGCGGCTTTGGCGCGCACGAGCGTCTCGGGCACTTCTTTGCCCCAAAACGAAAGCAGATGCGCATGCGTGTCGGCAAGCGGCGCCAAGGGCACGGGACAAGCAACCGTCTTCTTTTTCTTGGTAAACGTCACGCGTTCGGCATTAGGCGTCATGGATTAGCTCCCGGGCCAGACGGACAAAGTCGGCAACATCGAGCGTCTCGGCGCGCGTGGTGGGTGCGATACCGCAAACCTCAAAAGCGGCATCGAGCACGTCCTTGGCAAAACCGTTGGCGCTCATGGAATTTCGGACGGTCTTGCGCCGCTGAGCAAATGCAGCGTCGATCACACGAGCCACGAACTCGCGATCGAGCCCCTCGGGCACCACGCCGTCAACACGGTCGATACGCACGACGGCCGAGTCCACGTGCGGCGCTGGCATAAAGCAACGCGGCGGCACCTCAAAGCGACCCGTCACCTGCGCATACAGGCCGAGCTTTGCCGTATAGCCGCCATAGGTCTTGTTGCCCGGCACTGCGGCAATGCGATCGGCAACCTCCTTTTGCACCATGACCACGGCACGCTTGAGCGCGGGCATCGTCTGAAAAAACTGCAAGATGATCGTCGCCGCCACGTTATAGGGCAAGTTCGCGACAAATACCGTCGGCTCACCGCCGGCGGCCTGCTCAATCTGCTCCGGCGTCACCTTAAGCGCGTCGCCCATGATAAAGCGGAAGTTGGCGTAGTCGGCGGCGTGAGCATCGAGCACCGGCTCGAGCTCGGGATCGGCCTCGATCGACGTGACGCACGCCGCCTCCTGCAACAGCGCAAGCGTGAGCGTACCAACGCCCGGACCAACCTCGAGCACGCGCTCATCGCCTACAAGCTCGGCAAGCTCGCAAATGCGCTCAATTACATGGTTGTCGATCAGGAAGTTCTGGCCCAGGCGATGCTTGGTCGCAAGGCCAAACTCCTCTAGCAGCTCCCTGGTGGCCGTGGGGTTTGCCAAAGGCGAAGTTGTCATGGTTGCCTCCTTAGCATGATGGCGGCGTCTTGAAACAAAAGGGCATGGACCGTGGCGGCCATGCCCTTACAGCTAAACAGCAAATTGCCGATATGGCGCGCTGCGTCTTAGCCCAGACGCGGGAACAGCGGCTCGCCCTTCTCGACAGGCTGACCGCCGGCAAGCAGGCCCCAAGCGCAAATGCCCTTGAGGTCGTCGCTCGCGGCCTCGTCCTCGCAGGACAGGCGGCGCAGGGCCTCGGCAGAAGTCTGGGGCATGAGCGGCATCAGCAGGTGAGCGGCAATGCGGATGGCCTCGAGCAGGTTGTAGATCACAAACGCCAGCTCGTCAGCCTTGGCCTCGTCCTTGGCAAGTGCCCAAGGCTCGGAGTCCTCGATGTAGTGGTTGGCGGCGTGGATGAGCTCCATGACCTCGTCCTTGGCTCCACCGTAATCGAGCACGTCCATCTTGGCCATGTAGCGCTCGACCAAACCGTCGGCAATCTTTGCCAGCGGGTTATCGAACGCATCGAACGATGCGGGCTTGGCGGGCGCGCAACCGTCAAAATACTTGCCGCTCATGTTGAGCGAACGCGAGATGAGGTTGCCCCAGCTGTTGGCCAGGTCGGCGTTGTAGACCTGCTCCATGCGGTCGAAGCTGATGGCACCGTCGGTGCCGGGGACGACGTCGGTCATAAAGTAGTAGCGATAGCCCTCGACGCCCAGCATGTCGATAACGTCCTGCGGAGCGATGGCGTTGCCGCGGCTCTTGGACATCTTCTCGGCCTTGCCGGTCTCGGCATTGCGCACGGTCAGGAAGCCGTGGGCAAAGACGTGCTCGGGCAGGGCCTCGCCGATGGCCATGAGCATGGCGGGCCAAATGACGCAGTGGAAGCGGATGATGTCCTTACCCACGATGTGGAACTGCGCGGGCCAGCGATAGGCCAGCTCGGCACGCGCCTCGTCGGTGTCGACACCGTAGCCGACGGCCGTCATATAGTTGAGCAGCGCATCGAACCACACGTAGGTCACGTGACCCTCGTCAAACGGGACCTGAATGCCCCAGTCAAAGCTCGTACGGCTCACGGAAAGGTCATTAAGGCCGCCCTCGACAAAGCTACGTACCTCGTTCATGCGGAACGCAGGCTCGACAAAGTCGGGGTGCTCGTCGTAAAGCTTGAGCAGCTTGTCCTGGAAAGCGGAAAGCTTAAAGAAGTAGGACTCCTCCTGCACGCGCTCAAGCGGACGGTGGCAGTCGGGGCACAGGTGCTGGCCGACGCTGCCGTACTCCTCGTCGCCCTTCTGGACCTGCGTATCGGTGAAGTAGGTCTCGTCAGGCACGCAATACCAACCGTCGTAGCTGCCCTTATACAGGTAGCCGGACTCCTTCATGCGCTCCCACAGGTACTGCACGGCATGATGCTGGCGCGGCTCGGTGGTGCGGATGAAGTCGTCGTTGGAAATCTCGAGCTTGCTCCAAAGCTCCTTGAAGTGCGGGGCCTGGCTGTCGGTCCACTCCTGCGGCGTCATGCCATGCTTGGCTGCGGCCTCGGCGACCTTCTCGCCGTGCTCGTCCATGCCGGTCAGGAACTTGACGTTATAGCCGGCGGAGCGACGATAGCGGGCCTGAACGTCGGCGATGATGGTGGAATAAGCCGTGCCCAGGTGCGGATCGGCGTTGACGTAGTAGATGGGCGTCGTGATAAAGAACGAAGGCTTGCTTTGATCCATGGGGTTTGTCCTCCAGAAAAACGTTGCATACAGAGGATGATTCTAGCGCAAGGGCTGGATATCCTCCATCTATTGCATATCGAGCACCATGGCATAGACATCGCGCTTGCGGCGCGAATACTTCTGAGACAGGCGCTTGGCCACTGCAGACGCGGGCTCCCCCTCCTCGAGCGCGGCGCGGATATCCTCGCGCAGGGCCTCGTCGTGATCCGCTGCCGCGGCGCCAACCGGCACGGCACCGGCCTCCTCATCCTCGCTCGGCGGCGCGATGACCAGCGCAATCTCGCCCTTTACCTCGCCGCGAGCACGCAGCTCCTCGGCAAGCTGGGCAGCGGGCCCGCGCAAGACTTCCTCGTGCAGCTTGGTGAGCTCGCGGCAGACGGCAACCTCACGCTGGGGAAAGACCTCCACCACGGCCTCGAGCGTCGCCACGATGCGATGTGGAGACTCGTAGAAGATGAGCGCGCCGGGCACCACGGCAAGGCGCTGCAAACGGCGCACGCGGTCACCGTGCTTTCGGCCCAAAAAGCCCTCGAAGAAGAAATGCTCGCAGGGAATGCCGGACGAAACAAGCGCCGTGACGCAAGCAGAGGGCCCGGGAATAACTTCGACGGGCACATCGGCCTCACGCGCCGCCTCAACTAGCGCCTGGCCGGGATCGGACACGCTCGGCATGCCGGCGTCCGAGGCAAAGGCGAGGGTCTCCCCCGCCAGCAGACGGTCGACCAGGCCGGCGGCGCGGCTGGCGATCACATTCTCGTCGCAACGGACAAGCGGCTTGGAAATGCCCAGGTGCATCAGCAGCTTTGACGTCACACGCGTGTCTTCGCAGCAGATGACATCGGCAGCGGCAAAGGCTTCGCCAACGCGCGGGGACAGGTCGCCCAGGTTACCGATGGGCGTCCCGACCATATAAAGTTTGCCCGTACGGGCGCTGTTTTGCGTCATATCAACCTATTCAATCATGCCGCGCTCGAGCGTGCCGAGCGCCGCGCGGGCATCCCATGCCGCAATGCGCTTCTCGGTCTTCCACGTTTGGAAGAACCAACCGGCAGCCGGCGCAAACGAAGCCAGCTGGTTGGCGATAAACACGCGCTCGTAGGCATTGCGCCCCTCGGGCGTAACCGACGAGTTGGCAAAAATCGCCGCACCCGACCATTCACCCACCAAAACGGGGAATCCGGTCGCGATTGCCTCCTTGAGCTCGCGTTTGTTGCGCGAGATAGCAGTCACGAGGCCACGGGGGCTCGTGATGTCGAGCGCACGCTCGTCGCGGTAATGATACAGGTGAAGGTCCATGTAGACATTCTTGTACTTGGCGCCGCGCATAAAATGCTTCCACTCGCCGGGGTGGCCCGAGGAGGAAAAAACAACGATCTTGTCCTCGGACATATACGAGCGAACAAGCTCGTACGCATCACGATAGAAGTTACGTAGGTAATGAGCAGGAATGCCGTCCGTCATGGTAAAGAGACTCTTGCGGACGCTCATTTGAGGGGTGTCCAACAGCTCAATGCCCAAAAGACTCTCGGCCTCGCCATAGCGATCGGCCAGGCGCTCCAGAACATCGAGTGCGACGTGCCGGCCATTGGTGGACGAATGCCACTCGGCAACAGCCTCCGGTGTGGTGGGCGAATCGTTGGAATCGCCCTGCCCACCCGGCACCGTCGCCAGATCGAGCAGCACGCGGATGTTGTACTTGGCAGCCCACTCGATAGCTCGATCGATGTAGTCCACAACCGAGATATAGGAGGCATCGGACTCCTGGGAGCCAAACGCATACCACGGCACCGGCAGACGAACGGCATTGAGGCCAATCTGCGCCATACGGCGAAAATCGTCCTCGCTCACAAACGTCTCATAGTGACGGCGCATGCGTTCGTTATAAGCGGCGGCACCCATTGCCTCTTGCAGCTCCGCCGCATTGGATGCACCGGTCGCCGCATACAGCGACGGGGTCACCCAGGGCTCGGGAATAAACCAGCCAGAGAGATTAACGCCGAGTATCCTCTCCATCACTGCCCCCTTTTGAATCATACGGGCTAGGCCCGCATCGCTCGTGCATGACATATCTATCGATTTGAGTATACCCGCGCATGCAGACAGGCGACCGAACGGTCTACAAAGTGGCGCAAAAGCGGGAGGAATGTCTGGGCAGGCGGACACGAGCTGGTGCGCCGAGATGTACATATGCGCCGGAGGTAGGCGGCCGGAAAGCGTGCCCCGTTTTTTCGCAAAAGACTGGGATGCATTTTCCGCTCGAGGCCTCAACCGGAAAATGTATCCCGTTCTGAGCGCGGGATCTGGGACGCAGTTTCCGCCAAGGGCCGCAAAAGGAAAGCGCGTCCCATTCTGACGCCGGATTCCGGGTCACGCTTTCCCAAGCGGCCTCAAAGCGGAAAACGTATCCCGCTCTGAAGCCAAATTCCGGGACGCAGTTTCCGCGGGTCTCTCGATAAAAGAAAAGGACCCCTTTGCAGAGGTCCTAGTCAATTCAAGGTGGCGGGGAAGGGAATCGCGCCCGCGCTCCGCGCGGACGGACCGCTAAAAGGACCCCTTTGCAGAGGTCCTAGTCAATTCAAGGTGGCGGGGAAGGGAATCGAACCCCTGACACGAGGATTTTCAGTCCTCTGCTCTACCAACTGAGCTACCCAGCCATTTGAGGTGTGCCTTGTTTCAAGGCTTGATTAGTATAACCAAGGACGCGCTCCGGTCAACCGAGAATTTTAAAAAAGTTTTTGAGCGCGACATCGGCCACGATCTCAATCCTATAGAACGGCACGTCAGAAGCATCAACCGGCAGCAAGAAGTTTTTCACTCAGGGCCGCACGGGCAAACTCACTTGGCGTCATCCCCTCGGCAGCCGCCCGCCGACGAATAGCTTCCTTCATTCCCAGAGGAATCTTGACCGATAGCGTTGCCGTCCCCTCACCTGAGAGCGGGGGCCGTCCATGCACGATCCCATCAACGGTGTGTTCGCCATCCGGAAACTCTCCGCGCTCGTACGACTCACACCACGCGTCAATCATTTCATCCGTTACAACCTGACCATTAGCGGCCGTATACGTCTTGCCCATCATCGACCCCTTTGCCGAGCCTGTTCAATCTCCTGCCAAAATTTCTTCTGGACTGGAGACAAGGCATGAATGATAAGCCACCCACGGACAAGCTCGACCGCGACAAGCTCCACGCTTCGTCCGTCTGGGAGCCATCCAATCGCAAGCCATCTCGGCGGCTCGTCCTTCGACTCGCGACGAATGCACTCAGTAACCGCAAGCCAAGCGCTAAGCACCTGCTTTTCCGTCAGGTGCTTTTTAGCGTTGGGATG
>JAIHVJ010000376.1 GCA_022720335.1 Collinsella sp. | reverse complement strand
CCCACGATGGTCAGCACCCACAGCAGCGCGGTGCTGCACCGGCGCGTCCTCGCGATCGCGCGCGGCACGGCAGGCAGGTCGTCGAGCGTGGCCTCGGCAACCTCACCGGGGGTGCCCATGGCGGCCACGGCCTCTTCCTCGCTCATACCGTCCTCCATGCGGTCGGCGATGGCCTCCGCATAGAACGCCTTGGTCTCCTCCACCTGCTCGGCCGGCAGGCAGGCGAGCAGCTCGCCCAGCCGGCCCAGAAACTCATCGCGCGTCATGGTGCGCCCCCTCAACGTATGCGTAAATCTCCCGTACGGACGGCCACTCGGCCAGGAACTCCTCGATGCGCGCTCGCCCGTCGTCCGTGATGCGGTAGTACCGGCGCAGCCGCCCGTTGTGCTCGGCGGAGCGCGCCGTGATGCACCCGGCCTTCTCCAGGCGCTTGAGCAGCGGGTAGAGCGTCGACTCCGTGAGTCCCATGCTCGCCGGTACGTCCTTCACTATCTGGTAGCCGTAGGACTCCTCGCCGGAGACGGCCGCGAGCACGCAGGCCTCCAGGAAGCCGCGCTTCATCTGTGCCTCCATCCGCACACCTCCTCTCGTCATATACTATGCTATACATACTATACGATGCAAGGTATTAGACGTCAACTCTCATCGCGAAGATTCTCCGGCCCCTGCACGCTGCGAACGTGATGTCGCGGGGCGGTTGGCATTATGTATGAAACGTCAAGTAACGCTCTTTTGATCCACTTCCACTCGGCCCCATATGCCTTGCACAACGCCCCTTCGACCTCGGAATCAAGAGAGCCGCTAGGCTGGACGTGCCGGACGGTAAGGTCCTGGACGCCATGGTGGACTTCTCCGATGCCATGGGGGTCATGGGTCTACGCCGATGGAGGCCCCCGCACGCGGCAGGGCTCTCCCGTCACCGCTAGTCGCCGGACGGTCCCCACGCCTCGCTCGCCAACGCGCAGGCGACAGCAGCAGTCCAGCGCTGGATGGAGACGCCGGAATGCTCAGAAGATGCGTTTCCCACCGCTGCGACAGAGCTTTTTGCAGGGGTGGCAATTTTTCCGAATATCGAGGTCAGCTAGGCTTCGGTAGCCACCTTGGGAGCATCGCCAATAAACTCTTCCTTTATACGTTCGGCATAATCGTAGGCGATACCCACAAATTCCAGTCCCGAGCAACAGGAGTACAATTGCTGCATTGTTGCCACCTGATGGGAGATGGAAGATGGACTGCGATGGCTACCCGCGCATTCCCATGCCGTTGATGTGCAC
>JAIHVJ010000375.1 GCA_022720335.1 Collinsella sp. | reverse complement strand
CTCTCTGCCTGCAAGAACATCGTCTTTACCGGCACCTCCGTGCAAAACGGCGCCGCCATGGCGCTTGTCGTTGCCACCGGCTCGGACACCTACCTGGGCGGCATCGCCAAGATGCTCAACGGGCGCGGCGAGAAGAGCGCGTTCGACCGCGGCGTCTCGAGCGTCTCGATGCTGCTGGTGCGCCTGATGCTCGTCATGGCGCCGGCAGTCTTTGCCATCAACGCCGCCACCAAGGGCAACGTCATCGATGCGCTGCTGTTCGCCACGAGCGTGGCCGTGGGCATCACGCCGCAAATGCTTCCCGTCATCGTGACCACGAGCCTGTCGCAGGGCGCCAAGGACCTCGCCCGCCGCCAGGTTATCGTCAAGGAGCTGCCGGCGATCCAAAACCTCGGCGCGATGGACGTCCTGTGCTGCGACAAGACCGGCACCCTCACCGAAGACCGCATCGTGCTCGAGCGCTACCTCAACACCGACGGCAACGAGGATGCGCGCGTGCTGCGCCATGCGTTTTTGAACAGCTTCTTCCAGACCGGCCTCAAAAACCTTATCGACCTGGCCGTCATCGACCGTGCCGATGTGACGCCCTCGACCGTCGTGCCCGATTCTATGCTGGGCCAGAGCCTGCGCGACCGCTATACCAAGGTCGACGAGGTGCCCTTCGATTTCTCGCGCCGTCGCCTGAGCGTAGTTGTCGCCGACGCCCAGGGCAAAACCCAGATGGTCACCAAGGGGGCTGCCGAGGAAATGCTCGAGATCTGCTCCTTTGTCGAGATCGATGGCATCGCTCAGCCGCTCACCGACGAGAAGCTCGCCCAGATTCGCAAGCAGATCGCCGGACTTAACGCCGAGGGCCTACGCGTAATTGCCGTGGCGCAGAAGACCAATCCGCGCTGCGTGGGCGAGTTTGGCATCGCCGACGAGTGCGACATGGTGCTGATGGGCTTTTTGGCCTTCCTCGATCCGCCCAAAGCAAGTGCCACGGGCGCCGTCGCCACCCTCGAGGCCAAGGGCGTGGCGGTCAAGGTCCTAACCGGCGACAACGACCGCGTCGCCGCCACCGTCTGCGAGCAGATTGGTATCGATGCGAGCAACGTCTTGCTCGGCTCCGAGATCGATACGCTCGATGACGCCGAACTTGCCGAGCGCGCCGAGAAAACCCACCTCTTCGCCAAGCTCTCGCCGCTGCAGAAGGCGCGCCTGGTACGTGTCATGCGCGAGATGCTCGACCGCACCGTGGGCTTTATGGGCGACGGCATCAACGACGCCGCCGCC
>JAIHVJ010000374.1 GCA_022720335.1 Collinsella sp. | reverse complement strand
TATTTAGTTACGCGGTTTTACCAAACCGCGTAACGGCTCGACGCTGCAAACGTCCCTAAGCGGCAATCTGACGTTCAATTTCAAGGGCGCGACCAGAAGGTCAGCGCCCTTTCATTTCACGTCACCTTGCTCGCTTAGGGGCGTTTTCGCTGACGTTGCCGGAACATCGAGGTTTTCTGTACCGACGCTTTAGCGTAGTGAATTGCGTGGGTTGCGTGGTTGTTGCTACAGTAGCGGGGCGTGCCGGGGGTCCGGCGCGTCCCGTTTTTATTTGACCATGAGGCGGCACGCAGCCATACGCGTGCGGACACCACGCCCAGATTGAGTGCGAGGATGTTCCATGGCCCAATACGCTGCCAACGAAATCGAAAACATGCCCGATAGCCCTGTAGCCCGTGAGGATTTGGGCGCGGGTGGTATTCCCCAGGGTGCCGGCGCACGCTCGCCGTTGTTCTGGAAAGTTCTACTGCTTTCGGTGGCGATTATCTGGGGCTACTCCTTTACCACTATGAAGGACGCACTCGACACCATTCCGGTGTTCGAACTGCTCTATATTCGTTTTCTTCCGGCTTCGCTGGTTATGTTTGCCATCTTCCACAAACGCATCATCGCGCACTTTAATGCCCGCAACCTTATCGTCGGACTTGGTATGGGCGCACTTATGTGGGGCGCGTACGGTTTGCAGACGATTGGCCTGGCACAGACCACGGCGGGCAAGAGTGCATTTTTGACGGGTACCTATTGCATCCTCGTGCCGTTTGCGAGCTACGTCCTAAGCGGCGAAAAGCTTACCCGTTACAACTTGGGCGCCGCGTTGCTGTGCCTGGCGGGCATTGGTCTGGTGGCGCTCGATAGCGTCGAGTTCAATGTCGGCGATGTCATCACACTGGGCGGTGCGGTCTTCTTTGCCATCCAGATGGCGGTGACGGCCAAATACGGTCGCAAGATGGACATCAACGTCATCACATTTTGGATGTTTGTGGGCAATGGCGTCTTGAGCTTGGCAACGTCGCTGCTATTCGAGACCCAAGCGCCCGCGTCCGTGTGGACGCCGAGCTTTATCGGTGTGATGGCGTTTCTATCGGTGGGCTGTACGTGTGTGGCTCTGCTCATCCAAAACGTCGGCCTGGCGCATGTCCCGGCCTCAACGGGCTCGCTGCTCCTTTCGATGGAGTCGCCTTCGGGTGTGCTGTTCTCGGTGCTGCTGATGGGGGAGGCGCTCACCTCGCGCCTGCTCGCCGGCTTCGCGCTCATCTTTCTTTCGATTATCTTGAGC
>JAIHVJ010000373.1 GCA_022720335.1 Collinsella sp. | reverse complement strand
TTGGCGTAGAGCTGCTCGACCTGCTTGGAAGAGGCACCAAAGGTGTAGATGTTCTCGTCGCCCACGAGCTCGGCAATCTCCACGTTGGCGCCGTCGAGTGTGCACAGGGTCAAAGCGCCGTTGAGCATGAACTTCATGTTAGAGGTGCCGCTCGCCTCCTTGGAGGCCAAGCTGATCTGCTCGGAGATATCGGCGGCGGGGATCACACGCTCAGCAGCGGTGACGTTGTAGTTCTCGATCATGACAACCTGCAGGTAGGGGGCCACGTCGGGGTCGTTGGCGATCCACTGCGACAGCGTCAGAATCAGATGGATGATGTCCTGGGCGATGGTGTAGGCAGGTGCTGCCTTGCCGCCAAAGATGATGGTGACGGGATGCTTAGGTCTGTTGCCGTTCTTGATGTCGAGATACTTCCAGATGATGTAGAGCGCGAGCATCTGCTGGCGCTTGTACTCGTGGATGCGCTTGACCTGGACGTCGATGATGGCGTTGGAGGGAATGGTCACGCCCTGCTCGAGCGCCATGAACTGGCGCATGATGGTCTTGGCTTCGGCCTTGGTGACGGCCAGGCGCTCAAGAACATCCTTGTCGTTAGCGAATTCGGCGAGCTTGCTCAGGTCGCCGGTGCTGCGCCAATCGGTGCCGATCACATCGTCGAGCAGGCTGGCGAGCGCGGGGTTGGCGCCATGGATCCAACGGCGGAAGGTGATGCCGTTGGTCTTGTTGGAGAACTTCTCGGGATAGATCTCGTAGAACGGGTGAAGCTCGGTGTCCTCCAGAATCTTGGTGTGGAGTGCGGCGACGCCATTGATGGAGAAGCCAAAGTGAATGTCCATGTGGGCCATGTGGACGGTGTCGTGCTCGTCGATGATGGCGACGCGCGGGTCGTCGTGCTCGGCCTTGGCAACCTCGTCGAGCTTGACGATGATGTCGGCGATGGCGGGCGAGACCTTCTGCAGGCTGGCGAGCGGCCACTTCTCGAGCGCCTCGGCAAGGATCGTGTGGTTGGTGTAGGCGACCATGGAGCGCACGATGGCAACGGCCTCGTCAAACTCGATGTCGTGCTCGGTGGTGAGCAGGCGGATGAGCTCGGGAATGACCATGGTGGGGTGCGTGTCGTTGATCTGGACCACGGCGTAGTCGGCCAGATCGTGCAGGTTGCTGCCGCGCTCGACGGCCTCGTCGATCAGGAGCTGGGCGGCGTTGCTCACCATGAAGTATTCCTGGTAGATGCGAAGCAGGCGGCCCTGCTCGTCGGAATCGTCGGGGTAGAGGA
>JAIHVJ010000372.1 GCA_022720335.1 Collinsella sp. | reverse complement strand
CGGCGCCCCCGGACCCCAGGAGGGGCCGCGGGGGCGTTCAGCTAACTGCGGGAATGGCCTATTTGCTCAATGTGTTCGGCTGAGATCGGAAATCAACCAGCAAGTCCAAAATTGTATCTGCGAGCTGGGGTTTTGTTAGCACAGGAAGTTCCTGCGTCCCTGCTGTGCTTACAATCCAGGCCTTATTGGTATCGGTTCCAAAGCCCGAATCGGCGCGCGAGACATCGTTGGCGATGATCGCATCGCAGCCCTTGCGGGCCAATTTGCGCTCAGCGTACTCCACGACGTTATCGGTCTCGGCTGCAAATCCGATCACACGGCGCTCGCCCTTCTGGCGCGAAAGCTCGGCCAAAATATCAACGGTCTCGACGAGCTCGATGCAATCGAGGCGTTCTTTAGCCTTTTTGAGCTTGTGGTCCGCAGGGGATACGGGAGTGTAGTCTGCGACAGCGGCCGCGCAAATGGCCGCATCGGCCGTCTGAAAGGCGTTTAACGCCGCCTGCAGCATCTCTGCGGCGGTCTGCACGCGCACGCACTCCACGCCGCAGGGAACATCGAGCGACGTCGGTCCCAGCACAAGCGTGACCTCGGCACCGCGGCGAGTAGCCTCCCCCGCCAGGGCGATGCCCATCTTGCCCGACGACCGATTGCCGATAAAACGCACCGGATCGATTGGCTCATGCGTGGGGCCGGCGGTGATCACGATGCGCTTGCCCGCCAGGTCTTGCGGCACGGGATTGAGCACCTCGCAGATGGCTTCGACAATGTCCCCGGGCTCGCTCATGCGTCCCGTGTCCACGTCGCCGCAGGCAAGGTAGCCGCTGCCGGGTCCCACCACATGGACGCCACGGTCGCGCAAAGTGGTCATGTTGGTCTGCGTCGCCGGTGCCTTCCACATGCCGTTGTTCATAGCGGGCGCGATCACGATGGGTCGCGGCGTCGCAAGCAGCGTGGTGGAAATGAGGTCATCGGCGATGCCGTTGGCCATCTTGGCGATGATATTGGCCGTCGCGGGCGCCATGACCACCAGATCGGGCTCCTGCGCCAGCGAAATGTGGTGGATGGGGTCGGAGGGGTCGTCGAACAGGCCCACGGCGACCGGCTCGTTGGTGAGCGCGCGGAAGGTGAGCGGGCCCACAAACTCGGTGGCATGCTCGCTCATAACGACCTTGACGCGCGCGCCGCGCTTTTGCAGCAGGCGCACGATATTGCACGACTTATAGGCGGCGATCCCGCCGGTAATGCCCAGCAGGATCGTTTTTCCCTCAAGTTGCATTGAATTGTTGG
>JAIHVJ010000095.1 GCA_022720335.1 Collinsella sp. | reverse complement strand
TTCAATGAGGTGGTTCCACGCCTGCTTGAGCGATTTGGGGGCCATGGGCCTCATGCCGTCCATGGCGTGGGCCATGCAAAATGAGGCGGCGGCTTCAAGATCGCGCACGTCAACGGTCCAAGTCCATCCCGAATCGGTGTGTGCGAGCTCACCTCGCCCGCGCGTGAGGCCGTTGATCATATCGATCTGCGTCTGCGGGGCGAACGAGAACGTAGCCGCAACGGGCGGGCGGTCGGCAAAATCGAATTCAAAGAACAGGTAGTCGTTGAGATTGAAGTCTGCAGGGATGGCGTAGGCCTTCGAAGGACGCCAAGCGCGAACGATACGGTCGCAGCGGAATGTCCTGATGTCGTCGGTGGCATTGTCGAGGCCGCAGAAGTACGCAACGCCCTCGCGCTCGAACATGCCGTAGACGCAGACGGTACGCTCTTTCTGCTCACCGCGTCCGTTCTGATATAAAAATCGCAGCGCGCATCGCTCGGCAAAGGCGCTCCATACCGCATCGACGGTGGGAGAGCGGCGGATCGGTGCTTCGTCCGCCGTCGTCCTGCCGGTGAGGTAGGCAATCTTGGAACGAATATCGGCAAGCGGCGCGGCAAAAGTGGATGAGCCGGCCGCTATTGTCTGGTCGATAGCGTTGAGCAGGATATCGGCGTCGTCTGCGGTGATGAGGCCGCCTGCCGCAAACGTGTGCTCGCGGTCGATTGTCCATGAGCTTTCCTCGGTCTCCTGCGCGCCGGCGGGGCGAACCTCCTTGATTAAGATGCCGCGTTCGAGCAGTTTGTCACGATCGCGCCGAAACTTGCGCTTATCCGAGTCGATATTGCCCGAGCCATATCCCAGGTCAGAATCCAAGACGATCTGCTCGGTCGTCAGCGGTTCGGGGGAGCTGTTGAGCACAAAGAAAAGATTGAGGATGCGCTGAGCCGTTTTATCGAAACTGGGCTCCGAATTCCCCTTTTTAATTGTCGCGGTCGCGTCGCTTGCCGTCATAGAGTCCTCGCATGAGAAGGTGGTTTGCTGCCATGATTTTAGTCCGATATGGAGATTAGGCTATATCCTTGTCCGCTCGGGGCGTTAAGATGGCCCGAATTCGGTCGTTTGCGCTCGCTCGGGGTATACTTTCGACTATATACGGTTCTAATGTGCATGCATTGGGCCTATTTGTCGGATTATGGATGTGGAGCGCACATGGCGAACACCCAGAACTATATTAACCACCTGCTGCAGAACACCGGCATCACGCCGGCATGCAGCGAAGAAGAGCGCTTGGCTGCCGAGGATATCGCTCAGAGCTTCCGCAACCACGGCTTTGATCCCGAGGTTCAGGAGTTCAATGCCCCGGCGCCCAGCAGGTTGGCATTTGCCGTTACCGGTATTCTTGCGTTTGCCGGCGCCCTGCTGATGGGCATCGGCGGCGGCATCGGCTTGGTCGGCACCTTGCTGGCCATTGTCGGCGCCGTTCTTTACGTGCTCGAGCGCACGGGCCACCCCGTGGTTTCGCGCCTGGGCAAGACGGGCGTGAGCCAAAATGTCATCGCCTACCACAAGGCCTCGGGCCCGCTCGCGTCTCCGCGCAACCGCCCGGTGGTCGTTGTCGCACACTACGACTCTCCCCGTGCTGAGCTGCTCGCCCGCGAGCCCTATGCTTCGTATCGTGCGCTCATCGTCAAGCTGTTGCCCGTTGCCACGGTTGCCCCTGCTGCCGTTGCCATCTTGCGTATCCTGCCGCTCCCCGGCGCGCTCAAGGTTCTGCTGTGGATTGTCGCGATCCTCGCTTCCCTCGTTGCGCTCGCCAACGCGGCAAACATCATTTCTAACCGCTACATTCTTCCCTATACGTCCGGCGCGGTGTGCAACAAGTCTTCTGTCGCCGCTATGCTCGGCGTTATGGACAACGTTGCTCCCTTCCAGGGCGAAAACGAGTTTCCCGACGATGTTCCGTTCGATACCTATTTTGGGGAGCAGAAGCGTCGTGCCGAGGAGATGGCGCGCGCAGCAGCGGAGTATGCCGCGGCCCAACAGCAAAACGACTACGGCAACACCATCGAGTACGAAGAGCCTACCTACGAGGAGGACGAGTTTGGCCAGCCGATCGCTTCCGATGATCAGCTCGAGTCCGAACAGGGCGAGGCTTTCGACGAGCAGATCGATGGCTTTGAGGGTGCGTCTGCCGACGAGACGCTGATCGGCTCCATTGTGCCCGAGGCACAGGACCAGGCCGCCCAAGGTGAAGAGCCCGCTGCCGAGGCTTCCGCTGTCGCGCCGGCGGAGGAGCCTGTTGTGGTCGAGCCCAGCGAGCCTGAGCCTAAGCTCTATCGCAATGCCGCCGGCAACATACGCTTTGGTTCGGATGCCATCCGTGCACTCGGCATGCTTCCCGAGTCCTGTACGCTCGATTACGAGGAGGGTGAGGAGCCGACATTCGAGCCCGAACCTGCCCCCGTCGCGGATGCACCTGCACCCGCCGCTGTTGCGGACGACGGGTCCGCTGCGGCTTCTCCTGCCGTTGCGGAGTCCGAGGCTATGCCTGCAATCGATCCCGCGGCGGGACTGGACATTCTGGCACCCGCCGCGCCGGCGCAGAACGTCGCGGACGAGTCTGACGATGATTATGCCGAGCAACCGCGACGCGTGTCTTACGAGAGCGATACCGATTTCTCGGCCGAGATTCCCGCGGCGACGCCCCATGCCGATATCGCATCCGCCTTCTCTTCGATTGGCGCCAGTGCCTCCAGCTTCTTTAAGGGCGCGTTTGCAAAGGGCAAGAAATTCATCGACGACTTTGAGGAAAAGCGCGCCATCGCACGCGAGGCTGCCGAGCAGGAAGCTATCGCTCAGCAGCAGGCAGCCGAGGCGGAGCGTGAGCGTGCGGCGCAGGAGTTCGAACAGAACGAGGCCCAGCAGCCCGTGGCCGTCGACGCTGCCGAAGCTACGACGTCTTTTGAGTCCCAGCAACCGGCATCCGCTGATGTTGTTGAGGCGACGACGTCTTTCGAGCCCCAGCAGCCCGTCGAAAGTACCATGTCGTTCGACGCTGCGCAGTTCGATGCCACGATAACGTTTGAAAAGCAGGGCACCGCGATTGCCGAGCCCCTTGAGGCTTCCGATGACCAGGCCGCTGTGGCAAACGATGTCGAGACCGCCGATGCGGTTGAAGCCCCGGATGCTGCCGAAGACCAGGTCGTTGAGGTCGGCGCTGAGGAAGAGCAGCACGTGGCGGTCGAGCAGGACGATTCGGCCGAGGTCGAGCAGGAGGAGGCCGCTGTGGTCTCCGAGGCTCCCAAGACCCCCGAGACGGACGAGTCGAGACCTTACTCTACGCAGATTTTTACCATGCCGACTCCGGGTGGTTCCGGCTCCACGGTTGCCAACGTCGCCCCCACGCAGGACGAAACCGTCGATTCCCTCATGGCGCAGATCTCGTCTCAGGCCGCACCGCGCCCGCAGATGAATGTTCCCGATCCGGCGTCAGTTCCGGCGCCTGCGCCCTCCTCGTCGCCGTTGGCTTCGGTCCCCGATCCGTCGCTGCCGTCGATGAAGCAGGCTAACGTTGCGTCTCGCACGTCACTGTTCGACCTTCCCGACCCCTCGGCTCAGGTCGATGACCCCTTCGCGACGGCGCAGGGTCCCGAGCCCACGTCGGCGCCCGTTGCACCTTCCATGCCCGTCGCGTCGGGCGCGCAGCCGCTCGAGACCATCTCGGCTCCCGCTTCGGCCGCGCCCAAGCCCCGCAAGCGCGGTCTGGGCGGTCTGTTTGGTCGAAAAAAGAAAAACGATCAGGACAGCATGAGTGACTGGCTGGGCGTCGAAGACGATTACGATGCCAAGAAGTCTGGCCGCGGTATCGGCTCGTGGGATAACTTCGAGGACGATAACGACGGCTGGAAGGGCGGTGCTACGTCTTCCGATGGCGCATCTGACGAAGACATGCTCTCGGCTGTCGCCTCTATGGGCGATGATGAGCTGCTCGGTCACGATATCTGGTTTGTGGCGACGGGTGCCTCGGATTGTGACGGCGCCGGCATGAAGGCGTTCTTGGCCTCGCATCGCGATAAGCTCCGCGGCGTATTCTTCATCAATCTTGAATCCGTCGGCGCCGGTAGGCTTTCGGTGGTGACGGTCGAGGGCGAGCAGCAGCTGCTTAAGGGCGACCGCCGCATCATGAATCTGGTCAGCAAGGTCTGCAAGTCGTTCCATGTCGATTGTGGTGCGCTCGAGATGCCTTATGCCAAGACCGATGCCTATGCCGCACTCGAGGCGAGCCGTCGTGCCCTTACCATCGCCGGTGTGGACGGCACGCGCCTGGCTTGTGCTCGCACCGAGGACGACCTGCCCCACAACGTTAACCCGACGAACATTGCCACGGTATCCGAGGTCGTGACCGAGGTTATCCGCCGTTCGTAGGCGGAACTCTAAGGAGTCAACGTGTTTTCGTTCATTAAACGTCATTGGCCTGTTTATTTGATTCTGACCCTTATTGCCGTCGCTTTGGGATTTGGGGCTGCCTATATCGTGGGTGTAAAGGGCTCGACCTCCGCATCAGCAATCAGCGAAGAGGTGGAGCAAGAGCAAAGTACGGGTGCCGACGGGATTCCCGAGTCTGAGCAGGCGCTCGTCGACGGCGGATCTTCATCTGCAGAGTAGCCGCGGCACTTTACATGGCTAAAAGCGGGCGAACCGGGAGACTGGTTCGCCCGCTTTTTATGCATTAGCGCTTCCTCGATGCCGATTCCAGGTGGGCAAACAAGATGGCTGCGGCGCCGGAAGTTAAGAGGGCGGTTAGACAGGCGGCGATGGGAATAGAACCCGTTGCCGGCAGGTCCTGCGGCAGGGCACATTGTTGAACGACACGATCCTCGTCATGTGACTCAAGTTTGTCGCCGCCGCCGTTGCGACAGAGGTCGACACGGGCGCTGTTGGCAACTGGCGCCTGGGGCGTATAGGAAGAAGTTGCCTGCATATGGACTACTGCACCCCGGGCGTCCGTGCCAAGGGTTGCTTTGGCATCGTCAAGGTCGTCGTGCTCATCTTTGAGATCATCGTGGGCCCAAGAATCCACATCACTTCGAGTCGTAAAGCCGGCGGCTACCGCACCATACTCAAGGCGAATGCCCGTTACGACAGTATTAACGGGAAGGTCGAGCTCATTTGCCTCAAGTGTGGTTGATTCTGTGGTCGGGACATCGGTTTTCCAGAGATGCCAGCCTTCGTAATCAACGAGACGGCGGTCCTCGCCCAGGCTCTCTTTAACTTCGTCGGACTCAAGCCAGGGGTTTTCATGTCCATCGTCAAGTGTTGCGTTTGCCTGCTCGTCGATGTCTGACGAGCCCAGCGGCGTTGTGCGGTACCACACGTTGCACAGACCGTTGAGGTCGCCGATGGCAATAGGGGTTTCGATTGAGACGAGTCTTGCCGTACCGTCCTTGGCGCACTCAAGATCATCGGTAATCGTGAACTCATCAACCCAGGTGGTCGACTCGTTTCGCGCATCGACGGTGTAGGAGAAAAACCCTTCCGCATCGGCTTGTGTCGCGGCGCGGTTTTTGCCATCGCCGTTAGCCAAGAGGCCATCCCCGGTGGGCTGGGCAATTTCTTGACGCTTGTCGACCTGTCCCTTGATCTCGATCGGCGCGTCCTTCATTGCGAAAGATTGGACTTCTCCCGTAGCCTTCACTTCAAACGTTATCTCCTCGGCAAGGTCGTAGGTTCGCGGGGACATCATTTCGCGCAACGTGTAGGTGCCGGGCGCAAGATGTTCGATGCGGTGAGGTTTATCGGACGAGGTCCAAGAGCCGATTTCGGTTTCGTCTTGTCCATATAGGGTGAGCTGAGCGCCCTCCACCTCTTGTTTTCCGGTTAGGTCGACTTTTGAGATATCGATCTTGGTGAAATCATCGAATACTCCGAGATGGGCTTCGATGACGGACGTTGTCTGGTCGGCATATGACAGCTCGACCGTATGGGGACTTTGGTCTAGGAGATATCCTTCGGGCGCTTGGGTCTCAACGACTTCGTAGCATGCGGTTCCACATCCCAGCGAAAGATGGCTCGCACGGGCGGACCCCTGCTCGTCAGTCGTTACGGTGGCGACGGTTTCGCCGTCCAGGGCAACGATACTGCCGTCGGGGCGAATAATATCGCCCGCGGCTCGGATATCAAACACGGCCCCCATGAGGTTGTGCCCATCGGTAGCGTCGGACTTTACGATTTCGATGCTTCCGGTTGTCGCATCGTCGAAGTATGAGGCAATCGCAACGGGCGTTAGATATCTGTCGGCAGGGATTGTTATCTCGAGATCCTCTCCGACAAGATAAGGCTTCTTTGCCGAGACTTCTCGTACGTAGTAGGTGCCCGGGTTAAGAGACTCGGGCAGCGTGACGGTACCAGTTGTGTCGGTCGTAAAGGTGTTCAGGACATTGTGGGTCGGATACCAGCACGTTTGTGAGATGGGCTCGTGGTTGCTGTCGAGCAACTGGAAGCTAAAGCCTGCAAGGGGAACCGCGGCACCGGTTTGGGCGTCGCGCTTAGCAATCTGGAGATGTGTCGATAGGGCATGGTTGTCCACGATGTACTGAAGCTCGGCACCGTCGGCAATCTGTTCAGCCGAGACGGTCCATTCTCCTGCCTGTTTAAAGCCTTCGGGGACGGATTCTGGGACCTCCCGAAGTGTATAGCCGGCACGGTCGTAGGGGATGGCTCCGTGGGCGCCGTCGGGCCGCTTGCCCGCGCCGAACCATGCTCCGGGCTGGTCTTTGGTGGAGGCAAAACCATAGATATTTGTGGTTAACGTTCCAACAACCTGTTGTGAGCTATTGCTGATGACTTCAAAGACAACGCCTTCCGCGGGCTGCTCCAAGCCAGACTGATCGCTGTTGCCATGATCTTTGAATTTGGAAATCTCAAGGTCAAATGCAATCGGAATATCGGAAACGCGAGATTCGAGCTCGACGACGCCCGAGTCGCCCAGCTGGTCGGCTCCAACGGTGTAGGTCCAGCTGTCGCTGGGCAGCAGGTAGCCCTCGGGGGCCTTCGACTCATAGATGGTGAAGGTTCCCAGGGGAACGTTATCAAGGGCCGCTCGACCGTTTTCGTCGGTCGTGAGGGTTTGCGTCCATCCGGGGGTGGATTGAGAGACGCAG
>JAIHVJ010000371.1 GCA_022720335.1 Collinsella sp. | reverse complement strand
TGAAACCCTGAACGTTGCCGTTCTCGTACATGTCGAGCATGCCCTCGAGGTTTGCACCGTCAGCGAACACCTTGATTGCCATCTGCCTGATTCCTTTCGCTTGCACATGGGCGTTAAACTGCTAAACACTTTACCTACGTTTATCAAGGCGTGAACTGCGGGTTTTTATCTTCTCGGCGAACGGTATAAACGCTTTAGCGTTTTTGAGCACACCTTCCAGCAGCAAAACGATTTTGCAGGGCGGGCCCATTTGAGCCGCCCGCCGCGGGTGAACGGTAATTGGGCGGTTCCCGCTAGATCAACCCAAAGTGGCGCATCGCCGTGACGGTGCCGTCGTGCTCGACGTCGTCGGTCACATAGTCGGCGACCGCCTTGACCTCGGGCATGGCGTTGCCCATGGCGACAGCCATCTCGACAGCGGCGAGTATGCCCAGGTCGTTGCCCGAATCGCCGAAGCCAAAGGTGCGCGCGTTACGGCTGCATCCCAGATACTCCAGTGCTCGCGCCACGCCCACGCCCTTGTCAATGCCCTTGGGGCTCAGCTCGCGGTTTGCTTGCTGGGCTCGCTTGAAAGATCGGCGGTAAACGCGTCTCCCAGTCAATCCGGCACCGCCGAGGCAAACCCCACACGCGCCCGCCGGCAAGCGGCACGCGCCCGCCAACGCAAAGGTCCGGCGGGACGCACCTAGCATCCCGCCGGACCGTCACTCGTCCAGGAGGTCGCCGCGACGAGCCCCTAGATCTTCGCAAGCTCCTCGGAGATGACGCGACAGACATCCTCAGCCTGAGGCATCACGCCGTACATCTCGAAGAAGCCGTGGTCGCAGCCGCGATAACGAATCGCAGTGACGTCAACGCCCGCATCCTGCAGCCTCTTCGCGAACAGCTCGTCCTGATAGCGCAGATAGTCATACTCGGAAGAGATGATGACCGTGCGGGGGAACGCGCTCACGTCCTCCGCGAACAGCGCGGAAATCAGCGGGTCGAGCATCTTGTCCGCATCGCCGTTGACGTACATGGGCGGAAGGTCGTTGTTGGCGAGGCGAATGCGATCGACCCTGCTCAGCGCCTCGGGCCTCTGCTCATCCACGACCTCGTACAGGTCATAGGACCACACAAGCCAGTCGAGCGTCTTCACGCAGTCCTCGACGCCACCCGGGAACATCGTCTCGGGACACAGGCGATACTCCGGGTAGATCGCAACGCAACCGGTGCGCTCCACGATGTCGCGCAGGCAGTTCTCGTACTGACCGATGTTGCCCACCATGAAGCCGCCACCATGGATGAACACGAGCGCGACAGATCCATCCTCGTGTCCCTCCGGCGTGAAGATGTGCAGCGGAATGCCCCTGTCGCCAAAGTTCATGACAACAGTCTTCTTGGCAGCGTTCGCGCCCCTCACAACGTGGGTCTCCTTGTTGGGAGCAGAGCGCCATGCGATCACGTCCACCGGTCCGGCCGGCGCCGACCCCGCCGCAGGAGCCGCAGCGAGCTTCGCGTGCGCACGAGCATAGACGCGCGGATCGAGCACGTGCTCGCGGTCGTCACCCGGCACGGGCTTCAGCATCAGCCTCAGGCCGTTAGGCTCGACAACCTCCCTCGCGCCACTCTCAAGCACCTCAAGCTCGGAAGTGGGGTACTTCCTATCCTCGGCGCTCATGGCTAGCCGATCTTCAGCTCGTCGAGCCTGGCGTCGAGCTTGGCCATCTCGTCGGCGGAAAGCTCCCACTCGAACGTCTCACAGTTCTGAATCGCGTGGGCGTCCGTGCGCACGCCCACG
>JAIHVJ010000370.1 GCA_022720335.1 Collinsella sp. | reverse complement strand
AACGTAGGGAGGGTTGTGTCTTGAAGAGCCATTTGAACATATTGAGCCGCCTGCAGGGTGCCGGTGCCCTACCGTTTGCGGACGAATTGCTACCGTTTGCCGAGCGGGCGGCATGCGAGGCGCTCGAGGCATTGTCGCCAACACGATGTGCCGGCTGCGAGCGCGCCGGTGCGCTTATTTGCCAAGACTGCCTGGCCGCGCTCACGCTCATCGACCCACGTCATAGCTGTACCCGATGCGGCGCCCCGTTTGGGGATTTGCTGTGCACTGAGTGTTCGGTCGAGAGCACGTCCTCGGCAATGGCGGAGGCGCTCGATCGCTGCCTGGCGTGCGCCGTCTATGCGCATCCGCTGCCGCGCATCATTAAAGCGTACAAGGATGCGGGCGAGCGACGTCTGGCTCCGTATCTGGCGGAGCTGCTCTACGACACCGCCCTGCATGCCCAGGTCGTAGCGCCCGATCGCTACGGAGGTGTGCTGTCCGGTGCGGATGCGGTGGTGTTTGTGCCTGCGACGGCGGCAGCGTTTCGGCGGCGTGGTTTTGATCATATGGAGGCTATTGCGCGCCCATTTTGCGAGCTGTCGGGTGTTCCCCTGCTCGATGCTCTCGTCAAGTACGGGCATGGCGACCAGCGCGAACTCGGTCGTGAGGAGCGCCGCAAGCGTGCCCAAGGCATGTACGAGACGGTTGAGGATGTGCGGGGCAAGCGCCTGCTGCTTATCGACGACGTTATCACCACGGGTGCGACGATGGCAGCGGCTTCGGCGGAACTCAAGCGCGCCGGTGCCGCGGCCGTTGATGGCCTCGCTATCGCACGCGTTTGGTAGGGGTGATTTTGTGGCAGTGAAGATTGAGCGGCGCAACGAGCCGACAGACGAACAGCTAGCGGCTTCCGTAATCCTAACAGGCGCCTCGGCGCTACGCATGATGCGCGCCGAGCGCCGACAAATGGGTTACATCAGCTGGAGGGACCTCGATCCCGATGAAGAGCGCCGTGTGCTGCGCACGTCGTCGCCCTCGACCGAGGACATCTATCTTCCCGATTTGGTGCGGATTGGGGCCGCAAGCGGCGAGGTGCAAGAGGATTTGTGCTTGTTGGTAGGGTCTGCAGCGCAGCGCCGCCGTATTCTTGGCGTGAGCTGGTCCGTTTGCTCCGAGTTGCCCGCCGGCTCGATTCTAGAGGTGGAACCGGGGGTGTACAGTCTATCTCCCGAGGCCCTTTGTGTTGCCGTCGCCCGCGAGGTCGGCTGTATCCAGGCATTTGCCCTGGCCCAGGAGCTGTGCTCTAAGAT
>JAIHVJ010000094.1 GCA_022720335.1 Collinsella sp. | reverse complement strand
GGAAGGCATTTAATGGCGGTGCCGAACGGCAATATTCGGTCGGGTGAGCGGCGGTGCTGATTCGCAATATAGGTGGTGTCGAAAGGGCCTAGGACTCAGGATAACCATTTCGATCAACCCCAGAAACAGGTCTGCAGGCGAGGCGCTCTGCGCAGCTCGCCTGCAGACAACCGCAGCAATTTGAGAGGATTAGTAGTTCATCTGGTGATAGTAACGACGCGTGGTGAGCGGGTGGTTACGGACGTGCTCGAGATGGCAGCTCAGACGCTCGGTGATGGTGTAGGTGACCATCGGGGAGACGATCTTGCGGAACTCGGGGTCGCTGAACGGCAGCTCGACCTCGGCGGTGTCGAACTTGTTCACGCGGACATGGACGCCCTTCTCGTCGGCGAGCATGTGAGTGAAGTTGTCCACGCGGTCCATGAGCTTACGGGTGTCGTCCTCGCCGTAGAGCATGATGAGGCTCGTGCCCTCCTCGCAGAGTTCGATGGTGCCGTGGAAGAACTCGGCGGCGTGGATAGACTTGGTCTTGATCCACTGCATCTCCTCGAGAATGCACATAGCGTAGTCGTAGGCCTCACCCCAGAGCATGCCGGAGCCAATCACCATGTGGTAATCGGTGTCCTTGAAGTCCTCGGCCATGGCGGCGCAGCGCTCGTCCTGAGCGTCCTTGGCCTTGATGAGGTACGGAGCGATGTTGCCGAACTCCTCCATGAAGGTGTCGTACTTGGGGAAGGCGCCGGCGTTCTTGAGGAAGCGGGCGACCAGCGTGATCTGGTAGGTGTAGATGGCCTCGCACAGAACGTCGTCCTCGGCGAAGCTGAAGAACTTGTAATCGGCGTACTCAGTGGCCGGGGTGTTGTCGTTGGAGACATACATCAGCGTGCGGGCACCCTGCTCCTGGCAGAACTTGGCGGCCTCGATGATCTCGGGGGTGGTGCCGGTACGGGTGGAGAAGACGCAGACCGAGTCCTTGTTGAAGGTCTTGGGCGGGCATGCGAGGAACTCAGCGGCAATCTCGCAGTGGACGTCGACGTCGGCCGTGGTGGTCTCGACCCAATACTTCATCGGGAGCGTGTGGGCCCAGGTGCCGCCGCAGCCGATGAAGAAGATGTTGGAATAACCCTGCTCGCAGACCTTGTCCACGGCAGCCTCAATCTGAGGACGGAGAGCGAGGGCATCGCTCACAACCTTCTCGTAACGAGGCTCATCGAAATTGAACATCCCTTACTCCTAACTCACTTGGATGAACCCTTCATTCATCCCATGACGTTATAATACTTTATATAACTAACTATGCAAGAACTATTTCAGATTTTTTTGATTTTTCTTTAATAAAAAGCCCGCCGATCAAATGATCGGCGGGCTAAAGAAAGGAGGACCTAGTTAATAAATGCTAGACAATGGCATGTTTCCAGCTAGAAAACGTCCTTGGCAAGTACCTTTGAGTCATTGGGAACCTGACGGATTTCGATAACCACGCCATCGTTGACAAGCTCTTGGATATGCTCGGCATCGGTTTCGGTCGCAAAGATCGCGGGGGTCGGATGAAGCGTGGTCTCGGGAGACTTTCGAGTTCCGCCCAAATTGATCTCCTTGATGTCTTTGCAACCCTTAGCAAGGCGATAGGCATCCTCGATCGTCTCGACAACGATAAACAGCGAATACTTGTCGGTGACGCCGCTGTTGAGCGCCTCGATAGCAGCGTTCACGTCTTTTATGACGAGCTTCACGCCGTTGGGACGAGCTAGCCTCAAAGCGGCTTTTCTCATGTCGTCTTTTGCCACGGCGTCGCTGGCACACAGGATGCAATCGACATCCAGCGCATGCGTCCAGGACATGGCGACCTGGCCGTGAATCAATCGGTAATCGACCCTCGTAAGCTTAATCATCGTAATCATCTCCGCGCGTAATAAAGGTAATGACAGGGTTGAATTATTCGTTGAAGCTTGAGCTAGAACTCTTCTTCTTCGACATCGGCGAGCATATCCGCCGCCTCACAAAGCTGGATAAACGAACGCGATCCCTCGACCGCGGCTTTGGCCTTGTCCGCATCTAGGAAGTCCAGCTGTGTAACCATTTCCACCAGCAGCGGCAAGTTCATTCCGGCGATCAACGTAAACGATCCGGCGGCCTGCCTCTGGATGAACTCGTTGTTTACGGAACCGCCAAAGATGTCAGTTACGACAAACCACGTGTCGGCCGGATCCTTCGACTCCATCCAAGCATCGATAAGCGCTGCGACATCCCTCGTGTCGTCATCGACATAGGCGCACAGACACTCGATTCGGTCGTTGGCGCCCATCAGAATCTCCAGAGAGCTTTTCATACCTTGGGCGAGATAACCATGACTCGCTAGCAATATCTTATTCATAGTTCTCCAATATCAATAAGACGTACTATATTGTCATAACAAAGTATATAAGCAATTTCCTTTTTTGCGGTGCGTTAGTTCTCTAATTCCGCGAACGGTAACAATTGGTCGGTAAAACGGCCGCTCCTTTTACAGAACGGCCGCCCTTGCTTACAGATAGAACTTCAGTCGCTCGGTGCAGTACACCTGACGGGAGATGAAAAGCGGCTCGCCGCTTGGAGCATAACGTCTATCGACAAACAGAAGCAGCGGAGAGTCCAGCTCCACGTTAAGGTATGTCGCCTCGAGCTCGCTCGCATAGCAGACCTCGAGCGTACGCGTGTTGGGACCCATCTTGATCCCCTGGCGATCGAGTACCGCCATCAGCGAATCCTCGAGGGATTCATGCTCCAAAAAAGAAAGCGCAGCGGAATAGCTATTGGTTTCCAGCATCGTGGGCTTGTCATCCACAAGGCGCAGACGACGACTACGCAATACCTTTTGGGTATCGTCTACGCCTAGGAACTTCGCGTCTCGCAGGCTTGGGAAGTCCCAGCCCATTGCGAGAACCCTGGTAGACGCCTGTTTTCCAGCAAGCTGGCACGAATGGGTAAAGCTCTCACGGTCGTCCGCGGCATACATCTGTGTGTCCGACGAAACGAACGTGCCCTTGCCGCGGGCCCTCTCAACAAGCCCAGCATCTTCCATTTCTTTAATTGCGGAGCGAACCGTTATTCGGCTCACGCCAAATTGCTCGATGAGCTCCGCCTCGGTCGGAAGCTTATCTCCCGGGCGGTACGTGCCGTTGGCGATCGAATCAGAAAGCGCACGAACAATCTGTTTGTACAGGGGGATAACGCTATTTGCTTCAACCATATCAACCATACCTTTGCAAGGAATCAGCAGCTTATAGATATATGACTTATATTGTATTAGAACTTTTTAGGAGTCCATATATTTCCTAAATGATTCGGTAACGGGGTGTTATTTCACTTTAGCGGTATGCAGCGGCTACCCGCGGCATTCGTTATCAACCTAGCTAGGCTAGTCCACCCACATCGTCTCCAGTTCGCCGCAGAACAGCGGCCCCATATGGGTATACTCTCGAGGATTCGACTCGATTCGCCCCCGCTGGGGCGTCAAAGGAGACTGCATATGCCCACCACTTCAACCGACCCGCGCGCCGCTGCCGCCGCGTTGCTGGTGCCCGGCACCACCTGCCACGGCTTTGCCGTCGAGCGCTGCGAGACCGTGCCCGAGCTCGACTCGGACGCCTACGTGCTGCGCCACACCGCCTCGGGCGCTCGCCTGCTGTACCTGGCGTGCGACGACGAAAACAAGGCCTTTGCCATTGGCTTTAAGACGCCGCCGGCCGATTCCACCGGCGTGTTCCATATTCTTGAGCACTCGGTGCTGTGCGGATCGGCCAAATTCCCCGTCAAGGAGCCGTTTGTCGACCTGATCAAGAGCTCCATGCAGACGTTCCTCAACGCCATGACCTACCCCGACAAGACTATCTACCCCGTTGCCACCACCAACGAGCAGGATCTGTACAACCTGATGGACGTGTACCTGGACGCGGTGTTCAACCCGGCCATCTATACCAAGCCCACCATTTTTGAGCAGGAGGGCTGGCACTACGAGCTGGACCTGCCGGAGGGCGCCGCGGGCGAGGGCGACGGCAGCCCCGCCAGCCTGCGCGAGGGCACGCTGCGCTATAACGGCGTGGTGTTCAACGAGATGAAGGGCGCGCTGTCCGACCCCATGAGCGTGCTGGACGACGCCGTCAACGCCGCGCTCTATCCCGACACCGCCTATGCGCACGAGAGCGGCGGCGACCCGCGCGCAATCCCTGCGCTCACCTACGAGCAGTTCCTGGACACGCACGCGCGCCACTACAATCCTTCCAACTCTTATATAACGCTCTACGGCGACCTAGATGTGGACCGCGCACTGGCCTTTTTGGACGAGCGTTATCTGTCGCAGCCGAGTGCCGCGAGCCGCCGCATGGACGCTGCCGTCGCCGCCGGCGAGGACCCGTCCACGCTGGCGCCCAATCCGCTGGGCGTGCAGGCACCCGTGACCTGCGAGTACAAGCGCGTCGAGATGGCCACTACACCCGAGAACGCCCTGGTGGGCCTGGGCCTGGTGCTGGGCAGCGCGCTCGACCGCAAACGCACGATCGCGGCGGATATCCTGTTTGAGGCACTGCTGGGCTCCAACGAAGCGCCGGTTAAGAAGGCCATTCTGGCCGCCGGCCTGGGCGGCAACGTGGTGAGCTACACCGCGGCCGAAAGCCTGCAGCCCTACGAGCTCATCATGCTGCAAAATGCGCAGCCCGGCGTGGCGCGCGAGCTGCGCCGCGTGTTCCAGGACGCCTGCCGCGACCTATGCGAGCATGGCGTTCCGCGCGAGCGCCTGGAAGCCATCATCAGCAGCAACGAATACGACCTGCGCCAGCGCGACTACGGTATCGCCGACGGCGTGGCCATTGCGTGCGACGCGCTGAGCACGTGGCTCTACGATGACGATGCTGCAACGCTGGCGCTCAAGTACGGTCCGGTGTACGAGGAGCTGCGCGGCGAGCTGGACGGCAGCTATTTTGAGGACCTGCTGCGCGAGCTGGTGCTGCAGAACGATCACATGGCACTGGTCGAGCTGGTGCCGGTGGACGCCGCCGAGGGTTCGGAGGGTGCCGAGGCCGCCGAGCTGGCAGCCAAGCGCGATGCCATGACCGATGCCGAGCTGGCCGACGTGGTCGAGCGCACGGCCGCGCTGCGTGCCGCGCAGGAGGCGGAAGACACGCCCGAGGCCAAGGCCACGCTGCCGCGCCTGCGCGTGTCCGACATTGGCGAGGCGCGCCCCGAGCCGCCGCTGGTCGTGGACACGACCGCGCCCATCCCCTGCCTGCGCCACGGCATCCCCACCAACCGTCTGGCCTACGCCATGCAGTATTTCGACCTGAGCTGCGTCGCGTTTGAGGACTTGCCCTATGTGACACTGCTCTGCCGCCTTCTCAAACAGCTGCCCACGAGCGAGCACTCGGCCGAGGAACTCGACAACTTGCTCGCTGGCAAGCTGGGCTTTTTGAGCTTTACGACCGAGGTCATGACGCAGCCCGAAGTGGACGGCGTGCGCCCCTACCTGCTGGTGAGCGCCGGCGCCCTGTCCGAGAAGATCGATGCGCTGGCGAGTCTGCCGCGCGAGGTATGGTCGAGCACGCTTTTGGCAGACGCCGACGCCGACCGCATGCGCGACGTGCTCACACAGATTCGCATTGGGCTTGAGCAGGGCTTTATCAACAACGGTCATTCGGCGGCGCTCGGTCGCGCGATGAGCTACAGCTCGCCTTCGGCCGTGGTGCGCGAGCAGCTCTCGGGCGTAGACTTCTACTTGTTCCTGCGCGATTTGCTCGAGCACTTTGACGGGCGCGTGGACGGGCTGCGTACCAAGCTTGCCGAGCTGGCGGAGCGCATCTTTGTGGCCGATGGCTGCATGGCGAGCTTTACCGGCAGCGACGAGGACTTTGACGCGTACCGGGCAGCCGCGGGCGACCTGGGGCTAGGCGCTGGCGACGGCGCCGATGCCGGCCGCAACGCGCTCGTGGTGCCGACGCCGCACGACCGCCACGAGGCCTTTGTCATCCCCAGCGATATCTGCTTTGCGGCAAGCGCGTGCGATCCGCGTCGCCTGGGCATTGACGTGACGGGCGCCTGGGCGGTTGCCGCCAACGCGCTCTCCTACGACTACCTGTGGAACGAGATCCGCGTGAAGGGTGGTGCGTACGGCTGCGGATTCCGCGCGGCCGGCGAGCGTCAGGCGGCGTTCTACACCTACCGCGACCCGGCAATCGACCCCTCGATTGAGCGCGTGGCGCGCGCAGGCGAGTGGCTCTGCAGCTTTGAGCCCGACGAGGCCGCCTTTGAGGGCTTTATCGTGAGCTGCGTGAGCGGCATGGACGCGCCGGTGAAGCCGTACGCGCTCACCAAGCGCCGCAACACGACCTACCTGGCCGGGCTCGATCCGCACGCACGCGAGGAGCGCCGCGCCCAGATGCTCGCCGCCACGCCCGGTGAGCTGCGCTCGCTCGGCGCCGACGTGACGCGCATCGCAGCCGTCTCGCCCACCTGCGTCTTTGGCGGCCGAGACGTCATCGCCAAGAGCAACGCCGGCTTTAACGTCATCGACCTGATGGGCTAACGCACAAAGGTAGATTTTTGGGACATGCCTAAAAATCTACCTTTTTTTGCGGCTTGGGCGAGGCGGCGCAGCCCACCGCGGCGGTTTGTCTTAATCTGTAACATCTAGACGGCAATATCGGCTCCAGATGTTACAGATCGAGACGTTCCCGAACGGCACCAGCTCTTTGTCTCAATCTGTAACATCTAAGTCCAATTTTGCCGAGTTACTGTTATAGATCGAGACAAACCGCCGCAGACGCCCATCACAGCACAGACCACCACAAAGGTGCCTGTCCCCTTTCTCAGTGGCGATTCGAACACTTGTTCTATACGCACACATGTTCGGATCGCGCGTTCGCTTCTACAGGCCATCAGATGGCAGGATGTTCGTAATGCACGCGCCTCATCCATCTGACGAATTGACAGCGGGGACCATTCGAAACATCGTTCGCTTTCTGCAAGATGTCGGAGGTAGTCATGAGTAACGTTTTGGCATACAAGGGTTATTTCGCCCCGGTCGAGTTCGATGCCGAACAGCATGTGCTAACAGGTATGGTCGCCGGCATTAGGGATGCAATCGTATTTGAAGGCTCCACGGCTGAAGAAGTGGAGCAATGCTTCCACGACGCCGTCGACGATTACCTTGAGTTTTGCGCCGAGAAGGGCAAGGAACCCGAGCGGGCTTTTAAGGGCTCGTTCAACGTAAGAACGGGCTCTGAGCTCCACAAGCAAGCAGCGCTGGCAGCAGCAAAGAAGGGTGAGTCACTCAATAAGTTTGTGACTGAAGCGATCGCTGCGGCGCTGTGAAGCCAACGTCGAGTCGAAGCCGCCACACAGGGCGCCTTTGTGGCGGCTTCGACGTTTGCCCAGATAAAACCTGTCAGAATAAACCTGTCCCTTTTTGGTAGGTTTGGGAGAGGGAGCCGGGATGGACAAGGCTGAGTTGCGGCGAGCGGTGATTGCTCGGCGCGATGCTCTTGATTTGGACTTGCAGGCGGCGAAGTCTGCTGATATCTGTGCGCGGCTGGTTGATCTGCTGGGCCGCTTGGATGCCGCGGCGCCGCACACCGTTGCCGTCTATGCCGCGATGGGTTCCGAAGTCGACCCAGCCGCGTTTGCCGCAGCTGCCGCCAAACGCGGCTGGCGCGTGGCCTATCCGTGCATGCTCTCGGCAGCCGAAGCCGCAGCTTGTGGCCAGCGCATGTGCATGCGGGCAGTTGCTGCCGGCGACGCGGACGCGGCCCCGTTTATCGCCCACCCCACGCAGGCCTTTGCGGCCACGGACATCGACAGCAACCGCTTCCCTATCGTCCCTGCCGAAGCACTCGACATGATCGTCGTGCCGCTCGTGGCCTTCGACCAAACCGGCGCGCGCCTGGGCTACGGCGGCGGTTGTTACGACCGCTACCTGCCTATGCTCTCGCCCGCATGCCAAATCATCGGCATCGCCTTTGACGAGCAGCGTGTCGACCACGTTCCCACCGACGCCCACGACCTGCCGCTACCCCACATCATCAGCGCCTAACGGCTGGTGCACCTCCCGGCGGCCTAGTGCTCCTCGCCGGCGCGGGCCAGGTCGTAGGGCGTGGTCTGGTAGACGTAGTAGTTGAGCCAGTTGGTGTAGAACAGCTGAGCCTGGCTGCGCCAGACGTTGCGCGGCTCGGCGGTGGGGTCGTCACCCGGAAAGTAGTGCGCCGGCACCTGAGGGTTGAGGCCGCGCTTCACGTCGCGCTCGTACTCCAGGCGCAGCGTGTCGGTATCGTACTCGGGGTGACCAAAGACAAAGAAGCGACGGCTGTCGGTCGACTTGACGATGTACAGGCCCACCTCGTCGGACACGGCCACGACCTCAAGCTGCGGCTCGGCCTCCACGTCCTCGCGGCGCACGTCGGTGTTGCGCGAATGTACGGCATAGAAGCGGTCGTCAAAGCCGCGGACCAGCGGGCTTTGCGGCTTCACCAGATAATGCTCGAACACGCCGCTCGCCTTTGCCGGCAGGTCGTACTTCTGGATGCCGTAATGATGGTACAGACCGGCCTGTGCGCCCCAACAAATGTGCAGCGTAGAGTGCACGTGCGTGGTGGACCAGTCCATGATCTGGCAGAGCTCGGGCCAGTAGTCGACCTCCTCGAACGGCATCTGCTCCACCGGCGCGCCCGTGATGATCAGGCCGTCGTAGTGGATGTCGCGGATGTCGTCGAACGTGCGGTAGAACGTCTCCAAGTGGCCGGCGCTCACGTGCGTGGCCTCGTGCGTTTTCGTGCGCAGCAGGTCCACCTCCACCTGCAGCGGCGTGTTGGAGAGTTTGCGCATGATCTGCGTCTCGGTGGCAATCTTGGTGGGCATGAGGTTGAGGATGAGCACGCGCAACGGGCGGATGTCCTGGTGCAGCGCGCGGTACTCG
>JAIHVJ010000369.1 GCA_022720335.1 Collinsella sp. | reverse complement strand
ACTCACTTCGTCTGAATGGCGCTCGCTGGCTTTTACTTATCATCGATTCTGCCGCACTCGGCTATTGCCGATTCCACCCTCGATTGGAGTTTTCGATATGTCCCATAGCGTTACCGATAGCACTGTCCTGTTGGGCCACGGCTCCGGCGGCCAGATGATGAAGCGCATTATCGACGAGGTCTTTCTGGATGCCTTTGGGTCGCCCGAGCTGCTCGCGGGCAACGATGCCGGCGTCGCCGCGCTGCCCGCGAGCGGGCGCATCGCCATGTCGACCGACAGCTTTGTGGTAACGCCGCAGTTCTTCCCCGGCGGCAATATCGGCCGCCTCGCCGTATGCGGAACCGTCAACGACGTCGCGACCTCGGGCGCTAACGTGCGTTACCTCTCATGCGGCTTTATCCTCGAAGAGGGCTACCCCATGGACAAGCTGCGCCAGATTGTGCAGACCATGGCCGAAACGGCACGTGAGGCAGGCGTGAAGATTATCACCGGCGACACCAAGGTGGTCGAGCGTGGCGGTGCCGACGGCGTCTACATCAATACCGCCGGCGTGGGCGAAGTGCCCGCGGGCGTAGCGCTCAGCGGTGCAAACTGTCGGCCCGGCGATTTCATTCTGGTATCGGGTACGTTGGGCGACCATGGCATCGCCATCATGAGCCAACGCGAGGGCTTGGCGTTTTCGAGCAACATCGAAAGCGACGCTGCGCCGCTCAATCATCTGATTGCCGACGTGCTCGCCGCCGCCCCCGACACCCGCTGCTTCCGCGACCCCACACGCGGCGGCCTAGCATCCACGCTCAACGAGTTTGCCCAGGCCAGCGGCGTTGCCATGGAGGTCGACGAGGATGCCGTGCCTGTGCGTCCCGACGTGCAGGCCGCCTGCGAGATGCTCGGCTACGACGTTCTGCAGGTGGCAAACGAGGGCAAGATGGTCGCCGTGGTGCCTGTTGAGCAGGCCGATGCCGCGCTGGCGGCCATGCGCGCCGCCCGCTACGGCGAGAATGCCGCCATCATCGGTCGCGTGCTGCCACTTGCCGAGGGCGCCCATCCCGCCGTGCGCGTGCGCACCGGCTGGGGCTCGACCCGCATCCTCGACATGCTCGTGGGAGAGCAGCTGCCGAGGATTTGCTAGCGACAAAGGCTCAGGGCTATTAAAGATATTCAGATTCCAAACATGCCCGGCACGCATGCCCAGTATTATGAGGTGCGTTTTGGAACCCAATGACGGGAGCTTTCATGGCAGCAGCTTTTTCCCATGTGATTTTTGATCTGGACGGCACCATCCTCAACACGCTC
>JAIHVJ010000368.1 GCA_022720335.1 Collinsella sp. | reverse complement strand
GGGCAAGACCATTTACAACATGAGCGTGGGCACGCCCGACTTTAAGCCGTACGACCATGTGGTCGAGGCGCTCACGCAGGCAGCCCAAGATCCCGAGATGTGGAAGTATGCCCTGCGCGATATGCCCGAGCTCAAGCAGGCCGTGTGCGATTACTACGAGCGCCGCTTTGGTGTCTGTGGCATTACGCCGTCCATGGTGCAGTCGTGCAACGGCACGCAGGAGGGCGTGGGCCATTTGGGCCTGGCGCTGCTCGACCCGGGCGACACCATCCTGGTGCCCGATCCGTGCTACCCGGTCTTTGAGGCGGGTGCCAAGATCGCCGATGCCAAGCTCGAGTACTACCCGCTGGTCGCCGAGCACAACTACCTGCCCTACGTGGCGGGCATCGACCCCGAGGTCGCCGATCGCGCCAAGTACATGATCGTTTCGCTGCCCGCCAACCCGGTGGGCTCGGTGGGTACGCCCGAGGTCTATGAGGAGATCATCGCCTTCGCCCGCGAGCACGACCTGTTGATCGTCCACGACAACGCTTACTCGGACATCGTGTTCGACGGCGAGCCGGGCGGCAGCTTCCTCCAGTATCCCGGTGCGCTCGAGGTGGGCGTGGAGTTCTTCTCGCTCTCCAAGTCGTTTAACGTCACCGGTGCCCGCATCGGCTTTTTGGTCGGTCGCGAGGACGTGGTCTCGGCCTTTGCCAAGCTGCGCAGCCAGATCGACTTTGGCATGTTCTTCCCGATCCAGAAGGCGGCCATCGCCTGCCTCAACGGTCCGCGCGATGAGGTCGAGGCGCAGCGCCTGAAGTACCAGGAGCGTCGCGATGCCCTGTGTGACGGCCTTGAGGGCCTGGGCTGGGAGCGCCCCAACGCGCATGGCTCCATGTTTGTGTGGGCTAAGCTCCCCGGGGGTCGCACCGACTCGATGGCGTTTTGCGAGGAGCTCATGGAAAAGGCCGGTGTCGTCGTGACGCCGGGTGCGAGCTTTGGTCCTTCGGGTGAGGGACACGTGCGCATGGCGCTGGTGCTGCCGCCCGATCAGATTGCTTTGGCTGTCGAGGCTATTCGCGAAGCGGGTCTGTATTAGGGATTCGTTTCCGTGAGTCAATAGCTCGAAACCGATTTCGTGCAGTTATTATACGAATTCTGCAAACAATTTCGGTAAACGGTCGATATTTGGCTGCAATAGGAGCATAATCAAAGTCCCGATTGGATGTATTGGGATTACGGCAAGCCGCTCGGGTCGCCCTGGGCGGTTTGTTTGTGGAGAGAGATGGGAGTTTGTAATGGTTAACGAGAAGAAGGTCGCTATTG
>JAIHVJ010000367.1 GCA_022720335.1 Collinsella sp. | reverse complement strand
AGGGGTAATCCATAGCAGAGTCCAGCTCGGAGCCCTGCAGGTAGCGGCGCAGATGGCCGTAGCTAATCTTGTTGGAGGCGTCTTCCCAGACTTCGCCGAGCAACAGAGCATCAGGTTTTTCGGCAAGTACGGCCTTCTTGATCTCGGCCAGGAAGTCGTCGGAAAGCTCGTCAGCGACGTCCAGGCGCCAACCATGGGCACCGGCGCGCAGCCATTTGCGGATCACGCCGTCCTTGCCCAGGAGCCTCTCGCGCACCAGCTCGGACTTCTCGTTGATGGCCGGCATGTTGCCCACGCCCCACCAGCAGTCGTACGAGCCGTCCTCGTGGAAGGTAAACGCATCGCGCCACTGAGAATCCTCGCTCTGCCATGCACCCAAGCCGGGGTAGTTGCCGTAGCGGTTGAAATAGATCGAGTCGTCGCCCGTGTGGTTGAAGACGCCGTCCAGGATAATGGAGATGCCCAGCTTTTCGGCTGCCTGGCACAGTTCGGTAAAGTCTTGCTCGGTGCCCAGGATCGGGTCGATCTTGGTGTAGTCGGCCGTGTCGTAGCGGTGGTTGCTCGCGGCCTCAAAGATGGGGTTGAGGTAGATGGCCGTAAAGCCCAGCTCGGCGATGCGGGGCAGGTCTTCCTGGATGCCCTTGAGCGAGCCGCCGTAGAAGTCCCAGGTCTTGATGGAGCCGTCCTCGGCGCGCTCGTACACGGGCGGCTCGTTCCAGTCCTCGACCATCCGGCGCCGAATGCCCTTGCGCGGTTTTTCGAGTTGGGCCATTGTGCGCTCGCGCCAATGCTCGTCACGGGCGTAGCGGTCGGGGAAGATTTGGTAGACCATACCGCGCTCGTACCAGGTGGGGCGGTTCTCGCGGTGCTTATAGACGGTAATCTGGAAGGACGGCACCTCGGCGTAGTCGTAGGTTACGCCCTCGCCGCCGGTGCGGCCCTGCGGCGCGCCCAGGCGAACCACGGGCTGGCCCTCGATATTGCAGATAAAGCTGTACCACACAAGACACGGTTCAGTGCATTTGAGCTCGCCGGTAAAAATGCCATCGCCTTCCTGCTCCATCGGAATCAGGGTCTCGCCGACTTCATCGACCCAGGTACGTAGGGTGAGTGTGGCCTGGTTGGGATCGGCATCCTCCAAAATCACCGAGAGTGCAACGGTAGTTCCTGTGGTCACAGCGCCAAACGGAGTGCGAAACTGCGGTAGGCGGCTGTTGTGTATCAATCTCATAGTACGGTCCAGTTCAATAGAATCACGGCCTGCGGGCCATGGGCTTTACGCACAAATTGTAAGTATATCTGTTGTACACAGGGTGTATAAA
>JAIHVJ010000366.1 GCA_022720335.1 Collinsella sp. | reverse complement strand
GGGGTCAAGTTACTTTGCACCAATGTCGAGTGAGTGAAAGGGTGGGGTCTCGTATGTCGCTGCCTTTGGTTTATGGCGGTCCCGGCCGGTATGTTCAGGGGCCGGGCGAACTTTCGCGTCAGGGCAGGTATTTGTCATGGTTGGGCTGCGCTGCCTATGTCTTGTTTGACCAGGGCACCGAAGATCGGCTGTGCAAGCAGATCGTCGATGGATTTCTGGACGAGGATCTAAGCGAGCCGTTCTTTAAGATTTATGACGGTCCGTGTACGGAAGAGGCCGTTGTCGAAATGGCTAGGGAAGCCCAGGCTGAGTATTGCGACATGGTGGTGGGTATTGGCGGTGGCAAGATGCTCGATATCGCCAAGGCAGTAGCGTTTTATACCGAGTTGCCGTTATGCGTATGCCCCACGGCGGCTTCGATGGACGGTCCGTGCAGCGCGATTTCGGTGCTGTATCACGGGGATGGGTCGTTCGACCGCTACCTGATGCTCGAGAAGAATCCAGATCTGGTCGTGGTCGATACCAACGTGGTCGCGGCGGCCCCGCTTCGTATGACGGTCGCCGGCATGGGCGACGCACTGGCAACGTACTTCGAGGCGCGTTCGTGCGCCGCGGCACATGGCGCCAACGAACACGGTGGCGCGTCGGGGCACTTGGCCTTGGTTGCGGCTCGCGCCTGCTATGACACGCTCATGGAGTGCGGTGTCTCTGCCAAGCGCGATCTCAAAAAGGGCCGTATATCGCCGGCGGTTGAGCGTCTGATCGAGTGCAATATTCTGCTCTCGGGCGTCGGCTTTGAGAGCGGCGGCTTGGCGTTAGCGCATGCCATCGCCAACGGTCTGACGATTCTGCCCGAGTGCAAGGCCATGCATGGCGAGGCCGTGGCATTTGGGCTGGTGGTGCAGCTGCGCCTGGAGCGCGCGCCCGAGCTTGATCAGGTGCTCGAGTTTTGCCAGCGCGTTGGTCTGCCGACGACGCTCGCGGAGCTGGGCCTTGGCGAGATTTCCGATACCGATTTGCGGGATGTTGCAAATGCGGTCTTTAGAAACGAGCGTAACATGGCCAACGAGCAGGCCAAGGTGACCAAACAAAAGCTCGTGCAGCTCATGTGCGAGGCATAGTCTGGCGCTTGATTGACCTTGTGCGATCGAGGCGGCGATAGGCCATGGGCTATTTGCCGCAAAGATGCTCCGCGTGTAATTTGCCCGAGGCGTGGGCCGATAGCGTATCATTATCTCTTGCTTGTTTGCACTGCTCAGGGAGGGGCCGCGCATGGCGCAGGAACACGATCTGTTTGATGACATTATCGAGATCAGCAAGGG
>JAIHVJ010000365.1 GCA_022720335.1 Collinsella sp. | reverse complement strand
GCGTAGAGGGTGCCGAGCTGGTAGTCGAGGCATCCAAACGCTCCGACTAAGCCGACGAGGATTGCTTGGACAAGCATAATTCCTCCCAATAAGGAATATCGAACCGTCGTCACACCCGTCGCGCGCGTTGTTGATATCAATTCCGGGAGTTCGATCACACGGCTCGAAGCGTACCTGGTGTGCTGCGAACACCCATGCCAGGTACAAATGATTTGATACCAATTATAGATATGCAGGTTCTTACTATTTAATACCACTCGCTCAGCGAGGTGTTTTTTACCGTAAACGGCAGACGTATCCCATCAGGCGCGCCCTTTGTTTCGATGGCGGACAAGCGCCACCAGAAAGCCATCGCCAAAGGCATCGTATGCCAAGTTGCCTACAATCACCAAAACGATTATCGCCGCGCCCAAAAACTCGTTCCAGCGAAAGACCTCGCCAAAGAGGAGCGCCGACCAGCAGGGAGCGAGCACGACCTCGCTCATGCAGACCAAGTTGGCCGCAAACGCGTTAGTGCGCGCAATCCCCTTGGCATACAGCACGCTCGCAAGGCCACTGCAAAAAAGGCCGTGCACCAGCATAAGCCCCCACTCAAACGGTCCCACGGAGTCTAGGGCACCGGCAAAATAGACGATCGGCAACATCGAGATACCGCAGGAGATGAGCGAGGACACCATGGGCGACGCATCGGGGCGAGAGTTCAAAAAGAAACACAGCCCAAAGGTGGCGCCCGAAATGACGGCAAGCAGGTTGCCGAGCATGCCCTCGGCACTTAAATCGCCTAAAAAGAAAAGTCCCATACCCGTAAAAGCAACCACCACGGAGGCAATCTTCGCAGGCGAGGGCAACGTGCGAGTTGCGAGCGATTGATACACGATAACGAAAATCATCGAGGTGTACTGCAGGACGATCGCGTTGCCGACCGTCGTGAGCTGGTTGGCAAAGTTAAACGTGGTGCCCGTCACGAAGTTGCAGACGGCCACAAGGACAATAAGACGGCTGACGCGGAGGATGGGCCTGCCGACGAGCAGGATAAAGAGCGCCATAAATATTGCCGTAACGGCACCGATCAAAAGAGCTGACTGCGAATTGGCGCGAACGAGGATGCCGATAAAACTCCACAAGAGCGCCGTGCCAAATAGATACATCGCCCCGCTCACGCCATTATCGGGCGGATTGTCAGATCGAATCACGAAGCACCTCCAGCTAGCTTTCGGTAATAAAAAACGGCGACCGCAGCGGGTCGCCGTTTCCCTTGGGGGCAGAATAAAACGCAGGAACCTACGCCAGCACGCCGAAGAACGCGCCGATGATGCCCACGAC
>JAIHVJ010000093.1 GCA_022720335.1 Collinsella sp. | reverse complement strand
CCTCGCCTACTTACGCCCCGACCCTCCAATAAACGCGTTATCATCTTGACCCATGAACATACGTTAGGAGCAATCATGCCAAACGAGAACAGCTACGAAGTCGCGCTGCAAAAGAGCAACGCCATTCGCGAGGGCTTGGCCAATACGCCCGAGAAGTTCACCATGCTCACCGGTGATCGCCCCACCGGCCGTCTGCACCTGGGCCACTACTTTGGCACCCTCAAGGGCCGCGTTGAGCTGCAGAACATGGGCGCCAAGACCAACGTGCTCATCGCCGACTACCAGGTCATCACCGACCGCGACACGACCGAGCACATCCAAGACAACGTGTACAACATGGTCATGGACTACCTTGCCTGCGGTATCGACCCCAACAAGACCATGATCTACGCGCACTCCGCCGTGCCCGCCGCCAACCAGCTCATGCTGCCGTTCCTGTCGCTGGTGTCCGAGGCCGAGCTGGCGCGCAACCCCACGGTCAAGGCCGAAATGGAGGCCTCGGGCCACGAGCTCACCGGCCTTCTGCTCACCTACCCGGTGCACCAGGCCTGCGACATCCTGTTCTGCAAGGGCAACGTGGTGCCCGTCGGTCGTGACCAGCTACCGCACATCGAGCTTACCCGCACCATCGCCCGCCGCTTTAACAACCGCTACGGCAAGGTGTTCCCCGAGGTCGATGCGCTGCTGTCCGAGGCCCCGCTGCTGCCGGGCCTGGACGGTCGCAAGATGAGCAAGAGCTATGGCAACGCCATCAATATTTCGATGACCGCCGAGGAGACGGCCAAACGCATCAAGAAGAGCCAGACCGACTCCGAGCGCATGATCACATTCGATCCCGAGAACCGCCCCGGCGTGTCTGGTTTGCTTTCGACGGCCGCCATCTGCACCGGTCGCTCCGAGGTCGAAATTGCCGAGGAGATTGGCATGGGCGGCTCCGGCCAGCTCAAGAAGTACGTGACCGAGGCCGTCAACGAGTACTTCGCACCTATCCGCGAGCGTCGCCAGCGCTACGAGAACGATCTGGATTACGTGAAGGACGTGCTGCACGAGGGCAACCGTCGCGCCAACGAGATCGCCGAGCAGACCCTGGCAGAGGTTCAGGACGCCATGGGTATGGTGTACTAGACCGATCTGCTGGCTTGAGCTTTCGATTGCTATAGGGCGGGCGCTACGGCGTCCGCCTTTTTTGGAGCGGACCGCTTCGGCTCCGTCCATCACACTCTCCCGACAAACAGGAACAGGCCCGCTGGCAGATAGTTGCCAGCGGGCCTGTTCCCGAAGTACACCGTTGAATCGCACAGAGGGGAGGGATGCGAATCAAGCTCAACAGGGCAGGCTTTTTCATCGCCTATTGCCTGCTCCGTTGCTGAATACAATATAGTTCGCCGTGGTTTACTTTGCAGCATCAATATCCGCCGCCATAGCTTCTCCATAAGTTAGCCCAAGTAAACTAAACCACCACAAAGGGGTAGGCACCTTTGTGGTGGTTTTGGCCACGGCAGAGCCGTTAGAGTCCGGCAAGCCAGCGACAGGCGGCCAAGTCGACGTGCATGGGATCGGTAAACGTCACACCCTCCCCCATTAAGAGCTCACGCTGAGCATCGGGGCCGCCAAAGGCAAAGCCTTCGCAAATGCGACCGTCGGCAAACACCACACGATGGCAGGGAATCTGGCCGGGGCGCGGATTACTATGCAGGGCATACCCCACGTACCGCGCACTTCGTGGACGACCGGCAAGCAGCGCCACCTGGCCATACGTGGCGACCATCCCCTCGGGGATCTGCTCGACCACCTCGTACACCCGTTCAAAAAAGCCCTCAGACGCCATTGCTCGCTCCCTTCCACCCGGAAAAGCATAAACCACCACAAAGGGCCTGTCCCCTTTGTGGTGGTTTATGGCAGGTCGGTTAGTTAGCGGGCTGGAAGAAGGCTACGGCTACGGCGCCGGGGCCTACGTGGGTGCCGATGGTGGCGCCGATGGTGTGAACGGGCAGTTCGCCCTCGGTGTGGCCAGCCCACAGTGCCGCGCTGTCCTCGACATACTTCTTGAGCACCGCATCCGAAAGACCCGTATAGCCGAGCGCCAGCGGCATGGAAAAGTCGATGCCGCCTGCCTTTTCGACCTTCTGGTTGAGCAGGTTACGGCCGTTCTTGGAACCGCGCGCCTTGCCCAGCTGCACGATCAGGCCATCCTCGGCGGCCACAACAGGCTTCACGTTGAGTAGCGTACCCACGGCGCCGGCCGCAGCAGACAGGCGACCGCCGCGCACCAGGTACTCCAGCGTCTCGAGCAGGCCGATAACGACCACGCGGTCGCGCACGGCCTCGACCGCCGCCGCGATCTGGGCCGCGCCCCGGCCCTCGTCCACTAGGCGCAGGGCATACTCGACCAGCACGCGCTCACCCAGGGTAACGTTATTGCTATCAACCACATACACGTCGCCGCCCGGCGCCTCGGCAAGTGCGGTACGGGCGCTCTGATTGGTCCCCGAAAGTTTGGCACCCACGGTAATAATCACCGCCTCGTCGCCGGCCTCACGCGCCTCGACAATCGCCTGCGAAAACGCGTACGGGTTGACCTGGCCGGTCTTGGGCAGCTCATCGCGCTCCACGAGCATCTCGTAAAAGCGCTGGTGATCGATGTCGACGCCATCCATATACACATCGGTAGATCTCGCGCAGGGTGTTGAGAATCGTGCGCAGCGACGCATACATCTGCTCGCGCTGCTCCACACCCATAGCCTTACCGGTGGTATCGAGCACCTCGCGAATGATGCGGTCCGCCTCGCTCATGCTCTCGCCGCCTAGAGCGGTCAGGCGCACCGGAGCACGATACTTAACGGCGGCATCGCCCGAATCATCGACCTCGACGTAGCCGCCCTCCTCCAGATGCGCGAGCGTGCGCGAGACGGCGGCACGGGTCACGCCTGCCATGCGAGCCAGGTCAGCACCAGTCAGGCCGTCCTTGCTGCGCTCAAGATAGTACAGGCACATGACATCGGAGCCCTTGAGGCCCAGCCTTGCGCCCTCGGATGTCTTAATGCGCTGGACCTCCTTGTAGAGCCCGCTAATCAGTCCGACAAAGTCCTCGAAACGTGTCTCGTCGTTCTGCTGCATGGGAGACGACCGCCTTTCGCTTGCGCATGATGCTAACGGGTAAACATCTTAGCCGCACAAGGCAACACCCATACCCAAATATCCCATTTGTTAACCCATCAACATAAAAACCACCACAAAGGGGACAGGCACCTTTGTGGTGGTTTGGGGCATCAATAGGTTCTAGGCGTCGCTACAGCTCCGCGCAAGGATTGTCGCGGGTCACAAGCGTCTTAACGACAACCGTCGCTCCCAGATAGCGCTCGAGCAGCTCGGCTAAGCGATCGATCGCGGCCTGGCAATCCCCCATCCGCTCGGGCTCCACGCACTCAATCGCCAGGAACGCATCGGCCGAATCGTCGGACAGGGCCGTTCTCACGCCGTCGCGCCAGTTCCAGCAGCGGCACACGGCGCCTGCATCGTCGATATAGGCAAGCTCGCCGGGCAGCGTCGGATCATCCGCCTCCTCGCCAAGTGGCAAGAACGCGTCGCCGCCGTCTGTCACCTTCAAGCGAAGGTCTCCCTCAATCGCATGCAAATCCTCGCCTCCCACGGGCAGCGCATAGGTCAACGAAATCGTGTTGTAGATATCCACCGCCGGCGTAATATGACCGACCGGCTTGCCCTTGAGCACGCGCTTGAGCAAGTTCTCGATCGAGCAGCGGGCGCCCTTTTTGGTCTTGAACAGCCGATAAGCCTCGCGCCATGCCTTGACCGGTGCGTTCTCGCTGATAGTATCGCTGGTCAGATGACGCTCCGCGTCGATATTGGCGCGGTCGAGCAACGCCGCAATCGCATCCACGTCCTCTTGAGGAATCTGAGCCGCGGGCTTCATGCCCTTTACGACCACAACACCGATAGCCGCCTGCGGAAATAGCTCCCAAAACGAATCCTCGGCAACGAAACTCTTCATGTGCTCTCCCTTCATAGCATGCGCCCGAGCCCGGGTGCCTAAACAAAAAGCGCCCTTACGACGGCCACCTTCAAAGTCCTACGGTGCCGCCACAAGAGCGCTTACGCTGCCCCCATCCGGAGAAGGGAGCGATATGTCAGGCGTATTGTAACCCGAGTCATCCGCGCGAGCAAAACCACCACAAAGGTGCCTGTCCCCTTTGTGGTGGTTTTGGGTCTGAGGCGACGCTAGTGGCGAAGTCCCAGCAGGCCGCGGCCGCGATGACGGGCGTCGGCGTGCACCTGAGCGTGCGGACCGGCGGCCTTGACGGACTCGGGCAGGTGCGAGTACTTCTTCTCGAAGTTCTCCTCGAACATCACCGCCAGATTGTGCGCGGCCTCGTCATAGCGCGCGGTGCTCTGCCAGTACTGGCGCGGCACCAGGATGCCGTCGGGCACGCCGTGGCACGTGGTGGGAATGTCGACGTTAAAGATATCGTCATGCACGAATTCGCTGTCCTCGATGGTGCCGTCGAGGGCGCGCGCGACCAGGGCGCGCGTGTAGGCCAGCTCAATGCGATGGCCAACGCCGTAGCCGCCGCCGATCCAGCCGGTGTTGACCAGATAGACGCGGGTGCGGCCGTCGGCGATGCGCTCACCGAGCATCTTGGCATAGACCATGGGGTCGAGCGGCATAAACGGCTCGCCAAACAGCGAAGAGAACGTGGGCGTGGGCTCGGTGACGCCGACCTCGGTGCCGGGGATCTTGGCCGTAAAGCCCGTCACAAAGTGGTACATGGCGGCATCGGCCGTCAGGCGTGAGATGGGCGGCAGCACGCCAAAGGCGTCGCAGGTCAGGAAGAGCACGACGCTTGGAGTGGTGCCCATGCCCTTGGTCCACGCGTTGGGAATGTGCTCCACAGGGTATGCCACGCGCGTGTTGTGCGTGATCGAGACGTCGTCGTAGTTGGGCTTGCGGTTCTCGTCGAGCACCACGTTTTCGCAGATGGCGCCAAAGCGGACGGCGTTGAAGATCTCGGGCTCGTGGAACGCGTCCAGGCCCTCGCATTTGGCATAGCAGCCACCCTCGATGTTGAAGATGCCCATGTCAGACCAACCGTGCTCGTCGTCGCCGATCAGTAGGCGCGTGGGGTTGGCCGAAAGCGTGGTCTTGCCGGTGCCGGACAGGCCAAAGAACACGGCGGTCTCGTGCATGACAGGATCCATGCTGGCCGAGCAGTGCATGGGCAGCACGTCGTCCTCGACGGGCAGCAGGTAGTTCATGACGCTGAAGATCGACTTTTTGATCTCACCGGAGTAGCCGGTGCCGGCGACCAGAATCACGCGTTCCTGGAAGTTGATGACCACGGCGGCGCTGGAGTTGAGGCCCTTGATGGCAGGGTCGCACTGGTAGCCGGGAGCGGCGAGCACGCAAAAGTCCGGCTCACCGGTGCGCGCGATTTCGCGGGCGAGCGGGCGGGCGAGCATCTGCTTAATAAAGAGTGCCTGGCTGGCACGCTCGCAGGCAACGAGCAGTCGACGCGTGTGGTTGCGGTCGGCGCCGGCCATGCCGCGGGTGACGAACACATCGCGCTCGTTGAGGTAGTTGACGATACCGGCCTTGATGGTCTCGTAGCTCTCGATCGAAAGCGGTCGGTTGACGGCGCCCCAGGCGATCTTGTCGTGCACGTCGGGCGTGTCGACGATAAAGCGGTCGTTGGGCGAACGGCCGGTGCGCTCCCCCGTCTCGATCACTAGCGCGCCGTTGGATGCCATGCGGCCTTCTTCGCGGCGGATGGCGTGCTCGACGAGCTCCGCGGCGGGTAGATCGACCAGCAGACGGGGCTGATTCTCAGCGGGATCTTCGACCAGCGTAAGACCAAAGTTGGACAAAACTTCTGCAGGGGTAACACCAGGCATGGGGCCTCCTTTAAAAGCGCGACACGTGGACGCGGCGCGCACTTTACTCACGTAAAGCCCGTTGTACCCGATATGCAAAAACGTTTTTGCGGCAACGGCGAAGCGCCCGCCCAACGGTCAAAAATCACAGGCAAGCGGCCTAGTCATTGAGGACGTTTTTAAACGACTAGTCGTTGGGGACATTCTTGAACAGGCAACAACCAAGGACCGTCCCCGGATGCCGGCACAGGACCGTTTTCGTAGATTCTCTGAAGGGCTGTGGCCAAAAAATGGCAAATATGAGTACTGTTACCGTTGCGGATACATTTATTTTGTTTATAAAAGAAGCCCTTGATGGAATTTATTCACATCAAGGGCTTCTTTTATTGAACATTTGGGGAGATACAACAGCATATCCACTCGATAGATACGTCAGATAGTCTTAAAAATGGCCAAAATTGCTGCTACTGAAAAGGTATCAGTACTCATATTTGACGATTTTTGGTCACGACTCTTTATAGACACCCTGCACGGCGGCGCAAAACAGCCTCCAGCGGCAAGCAATCCGAAGACTGTCCCCAGTAACTAGCCGTTTAAGAACGTCCCCAATGACTAGTTATAGCGGCAGGCCTTGGCCGAGCATGGCGATGGCGCTCATGAGGACCAGCATGCCAGCAGCGTAGGGCAGCACCGCGCCCAGGAGCTCGGCGTCCTTTCCGCGCACGTACACGGCAGCAAGGCCAATCGCGAGCGTCTGCGGAGAGATCATCTTACCGGCGGCGACACCCAGGGCGTTCAGCGCGACCATCCAGTAGTCGCTCACGCCCAGCGCAGCGGCAGCCTGGCTCTGGATGGGACCAAACAGCATGCCCGAGGACGTGCCCGAGCCGGTCACAAACGCACCGACCGCACCAATCCACGGAGCCAGAATCGGGTACAGACCGCCGGCGACTGCAATGCAAAACGCGCTGATCGACGAAATCATGCCGGCATAGCCCATCACCTTGGCGCAACCCAGCACCGAAAGCATGGTAATGACCGTCGGCATCATCTGCTTGACGGTCGTGACCAGCACCTCGCCCATCAAGCGCGGCGATGCGCCCTGAATGGCACCGCCAACAAACGCCGCCAGGAAAATCCAGACACCCGGCGTGTTGATCCACGAAAACGTAAGTGTACCGGGGTTCTCGCCGCAATACACCTGCACGTGACTCGCAAACGGCGCGAGCGCGGCGTGCACGTCGGGCACCAGGTTGGAGGTACCCAACAGCAGCACAAAGATCAGGATGAAGCACGACCAGGCCGAAAGCGCCGACTTAGCGGTGAGCTGTTCGCCGGCCTCGATATTCATATGGAAGCGCGCATCCAGATGTCCCGACTTCTCGGTGCGCATGGCGAGCGCGGCGGTCAGCGCAAGCGACACGATGGAGCCCACGACTACGGCCAGCTCGGGACCCACAAACATGGCAACGACCAGGGCAGCACCTACAAAGGACACACCGGAAAGCAGCGCCACGCCGGCAACGCCGTGCATACGCTCGGCAACGCTCGCAACGTTGCCTTGATCATCGGCGACACGGCCCGCAACCAGTACGATAAGCAGCGGTATCACCACAAAGAACGGCGCGAGCTGCACCAGCTGAACGGTCGCCAGGTGCAGGGGATCCAGACCCACCAGATCGGCAACGGACACCGTGGGGATGCCGATGGAGCCGTAGGGCGTGGGCACGCCGTTGGCAAGCAGGCAGATCAACACGGCGGGCACGGCCTCAAAACCCAGGCCCGCGAGCATGCCGGCGGGAATGGCAACAGCGGTACCAAAACCGGCCATGCCCTCCATAAAGCCGCCGAAGCACCAGGCCACGAGCAGCGCCAGCAGACGGCGGTCGCTGCTGATGGAGGTAATCATGCTGCCGATCACGTCCATGGCGCCCGTACGCACGCACAGGTTATACGTGAACACCGCGGCGATAATCACCAACACGATGGGCCACAGGGCCATCAAAAAGCCCTCGAGCGAGGCAGTCGCGATCTGCACCACCGGCAGATGCCACCATGCGAAGGCGAGCACACACGAAAGGGCGAACGAGCCCATAGCGGCCTTCCAAGCCGGCCATTTAAAGCACAGCAGCATCACGACGAGCCAGATGATCGGCACAAGAGCCAGCAAAAACGCAGCGACATCCATAGGTAAAAACTCCTTGGTACCGCGCAAGCGGCATCGGGGGGTCACAAAACTTCAACAGGATACCGCACGTTTACCGACAAATTACAGCCGCCCGCCGAAATTATTGAACAACCTGTTCAAAAAAACGAATCGATACCACCGCAGCTATACTAGAGCGCAGCAAGAGAAAGGAACCTCCTTGAGTATCACGCCCCTCGATAGCATCCGCCGCGCCATCGCCCGCCGCAATGGCGTCGGCGACCCCGCCGTATCGGGCGGAGCGCACGGGCAGGGCGGACGCATCGAGAACGGCCTCTTCCCTGCCTCCCACACGGCCGAAGAGCTCGCGCGCATCCAGGAGCTGAGTCAGCGCAACGCCGGCGGCCCCGACAGCAGCCAGGCCACACGCCGTCGCCGCGAGCGCGATCGCCAACCCGGCCCCATCCGCCGCATGGTCAATGCCTGGTGGAACCGTCTGCTCGGCGCCGTCTACGGCGGCGGCTTCTCCATGCAGGAAGCGGAATACGAGGAGCACGCCACCAGTCGCGACTATCTTTGGAACACCCTCGGCACCGCCGTATGGGGCCTGGCGTTTCCGCTGCTCACCATCGTGTCCACGCAGCTCGCGGGCGCCGAAGAAGCAGGCAAATTCTCCATCGCCTTTGTCACCGGCACGCTCATCATGATCGCGTGCAACTACGGCGTGCGCAATTTTCAGGTCTCGGACATCGACGAGAAGACCAGCTTCGCTTCATACCAGCTCAACCGCTGGCTTTGCGGAGCGCTCGCGCTGGCATGCGGCCTGGTATACAGCAGCGCCCGCGGCTACGATGCACAGATGGCCACGATCGGCCTGGGCGTCTACCTGTATAAGGTGATCGACGGCATCGCCGACGTGTACGAGGGCCGCCTGCAGCAGGCCGACAAGCTCTATTTGGCTGGCATGAGCCAAACGCTGCGCTCCGCCGGCGTCATCGCGGTCTTTAGCGTGGCACTGTTCCTCACGCGCAGCATGCCCATCGCGGCCATGGCCATGGGTGTCACCGCCATCGCCTCGCTCATGCTGGTCACCGCCCCGCTCGCCCTGCTCGAAACCGAAAAATCACGCCGCATGAGTCTGCGCGAGACTGGCCACCTGTTTATCCAGTGCGCCCCGCTCTTTGGCGCGCTGTTCCTGTTCAACCTAATCGAGAGCATGCCCAAGTTCGTGATGGAGGGCACGCTGGCCTACAAGTATCAGCTGTACTTTAATGCACTGTTCTTTCCGGCGCAGGCCATTTTGCTGAGCATCGGATTTATCTATAAACCGCAGCTCCTGCGTCTGTCGAGCATTTGGGCGAATCCGCGCAAGCGTCGCCGCTTTGACCTGATTATTGTTGCCGTTATGGCGCTGATCGTGGTCATTACCGGAGCGTGCGCCGCATTTATGGCAGGTCCCGGCATCCCCATCATGAGCTTTATGTACGGCCTTAACTTTGAGCGCTACCGCACGCTGGCACTGCTAATGGTTGTCGCCGGCGGCGTCACCGCGGCAATCGACTTTATCTACGCCATCATCACGGTGTTGCGCCACGCCGGCGACGTCACCAAGATCTACCTGATCTGCTTCGCCGTAAGCGTGGTGCTGCCAGTGATCCTGATTAAGCTGCTGGGTCTGATGGGCGCCGTGGTAAGCTACCTAGCCATCATGGCTCTACTCCTGGTGCTACTGATCATCGAGTACGCCCACATCCGCCAACGCATCGAACGCGACCGCAACCCATACGGCGCCTAATTAGCTGCCCCCGGTACCGGAATTTGCGATGGAATCTCCCCGACTAGGGTCTCGTTGTGACAATATGCACCACACAAAACTAAGTGAGTAGACTTTTACCGAATCCCCGACCACACCGACAAACCACAAGTCTGTGACCTGCGGTTTTATTGAGGCAAATATGTTGGGTGCTCGGCATTTCCAAAAAAGTCTACTCACTTAGCCAGCGGGCAGCCAAATGATTATTTAAGGCTCTGTTA
>JAIHVJ010000364.1 GCA_022720335.1 Collinsella sp. | reverse complement strand
AGGCCAAGCTCTCCCCCATCAGCGCCGAGATCTTCAAGGACATCGACAAGGATCCGGTCGACTTCGTCGACAGCTACGACGGCGCCATGAAGGAGCCGCGCCTGCTGCCCACCACGTTCCCCAACATCCTTGTCTCGGCCAATAAGGGCATCGGCGTCGCCATGGCGTCCGACATCTGCGGTTTCAACCTCAACGAGGTCTGTACTGCCACGATGCATTACCTCAAGGATCCCGACTGCGATCTGCTCGAGTACATGCCCATGCCCGACTTCTCAACCGGCGGCGAGATCATCTACCGCCGCGAGGAGATGGAAAAGATTATCGAGACCGGCCTTGGTAGCTTCCAGATCCGCTCCCGCTGGCGCTGGATTCCCGAAGAGCGCATTATCGAGGTCTACGAGATCCCCTACACCACCAAGACCGATGTCATCATCGAGCGCATCGTCAAGCTCTCCAAAGAGGGCAAGGTCAAGGAGATCGCCGATATCCGCGACGAGACCGACCTTTCGGGCCTGCGCATCGCCATCGACCTTAAGCGCGGTGTCGACCCCGACAAGCTCATGGCCAAGCTCTATCGCTCGACCACGCTGCAGGATTCGTTCTCGTGCAACTTCAACGTGCTCGTCGACGGCTATCCCCGTGTTATGGGCGTGCGCCAGATTCTGCACGAGTGGGTCAAGTGGCGTATTGAGTCCACGCGTCGCCGCATTAACTTTGACCTGGGCAAAAAGTCCGAGCGTCTGCACTTACTGCACGGCCTCGAGGCGATATTGCTCGACATCGACAAGGCCATCGCCATCATCCGCGGCACCAAGCTCGAAGCCGAGGTCGTGCCCAACCTTATGAAGGGTTTCGACATCGACGAGACCCAGGCCGAGTTTGTTGCCGAGCTCAAGCTCCGCAACATCAACGAGGAGTACATCCTCAACCGCACCAAGGACATCGCTAAGCTCGAGGGTGAGATTGCCGAGCTTGAGGAGATCCTCTCCAGCGAGGACAACATCAAGAAGGTCATCAGCGACGAGCTGGCCGCGGTCAACAAGAAGTACGTGATGCCGCGCCGCACGGGCAGGATCGAGCCCCATGAGGTTATCGAGGTAAGCCTGGAGCCCGAGGTCGAGGAGTACCCGGTTACTATCATGCTTTCGCGCGAGGGCTACCTTAAAAAGATGACGGACCGTGTGCTCAAGAAGGCGACCACGCTCAAGTACAAAGACGGCGATAAGCCCTTTATCGAGTTCCCGTCCTCCAACACGCACGAGCTGCTCGTGTTTACCAACAAGAGCCAGGTGTACAAGTGCAAGGTTGCGGCGTTTGAGGACACCAAGTCGGC
>JAIHVJ010000363.1 GCA_022720335.1 Collinsella sp. | reverse complement strand
GCCCATGAGCTTAAGGAAGAACAGCGAGATGACGGCAGCGAAGACGATCGGCCAGGGGAGAGCGCCCATCTTGAGGGCGGTGTAGGCCGAGCTTGCCGTGATAATCACGCAGCCAAGGACGCCGATGACGACGCCGCGCAACGTGAGTTGCCCGCGCATCGAGGCGCGGTTCGAGGGATTGCTCATATAAAACTCCTTTGCGTATATCCGCTTCCCCCGGGAGCGCCGTTACGGATACGGCGCGGGAAGTCGGGTTACCAAGGGCCGCCGCGTGAGCTCGCGCGCGACCGCGCACCAGTATAGCGATGTCGACCGTCTCGCGCCCCGCCAAAACCAGCTTATTTGGGACGGGGCTTTTGTAACTGTTTGTAGACGTCTGGTACAAGTCAAAAAGCCCCGTCCCAAATGAGCTGGTTTGGGTACGGGATATACTGCTGGGCAGACGAAAGGAGCGCCGACGATGCTAAATGGGTGCGCATATGTATTGACAGTCGACGTGGGCAACACGTTTATTCGCTTTGGCCTGTTTGCCGAGGATTCGGCGGCGGCGCAGGAATGCCCACTCGCGACCTGCGAGATCACGACGCCGTCTCGCATTACGGCCGACGAGGCGCGCATGAGGCTTGCGCAGGTCATGCTTGCGCTTGCTGCCGATGCCGGCGTCGCCGGCGCATTGGTACCCGCAGCGGCGGTGTTGAGCTGCGTGGTCCCTGCGCTGGAGCGCCCGTGGAAGACGGCGCTTGCCCGCACCTGCACGGGGCGCGTGCTCACCGTGGGGCCGGGCCTTAAGACCGGCATGCCCGTGCACTACGACGACCCGGCCGAGATCGGCCCCGACCGCATTGCCGATGCCGTGGCGGCACGCGCCGTCTACGGCTCTCCCTGTATCGTGATCGACCTGGGTACGACGACCAATATCGAGGTCATCGACGCGCACGGTACCTTTGTGGGCGGCGTCATCGCGCCGGGTCTGGCGCTTGGTGCCCGCTCGCTTTCGGCCGCTGCGGCGCGCCTGCCCCAGGTCGAGCCTTCGGCGCCAACGCACGTCATCGGCCGCAACACGCGCGAGGCCATGCGCTCGGGCGTGGTCTTGGGCGAGGTGGCCCGTATCGACGGCATGCTCGACATGGTGCTTGCCGAGATGCGCGCGACCAAGGCCGCGGGGGAGGGCGACGTGCCCATCGTCATTACCGGCGACGATGCCGAGGCGCTCGCGGCGTTGGTCGGCCACAGCCTGACGGTAGATGACGCACTGACGCTGCGGGGTCTCGCCGAGCTCTACCGCATCAACCAAAAGCCCCGCCGCGTGTAAAAGTGAGGGCGCCGGTGGGACAA
>JAIHVJ010000362.1 GCA_022720335.1 Collinsella sp. | reverse complement strand
ACCTTAAACGCCGCTGAATATCTTTGGAAAGAAATGCCTGCTCGATATTATGCTGCTCGTATATGAACGGTAGCAGTCAGGAGACCACGTGCGAAACAACGCATCGCGGGACGAGTATGTGCCGCAGCATAGCAGCAGATATGAGACGAAGGGCACGTCTTCGCGTGGCCTTGCTGACGCTCGCATCCGCGTGACGAAGATTGCCGCCATTGGGATGCTGACGTTGGCGGTTATTATCCTCGGAATTACCGCCAAAACCTACGCGTCGGAGCGAATGGCACACTCAGATGCGTCAACGGTACAGACGCAAAACAAAAAGGTCTCTGAATCTAAAGCCACCGCAAGCCAAACCCTGTCGACAGCGAGCTTCAAGACGAGGCTTTCGAAGGCGGACTTTAACGATATTCCATCAGGCGATACCGTGCAGACCTTCTCACTGGTTGATGACCAGATCCCCGCCCTGGAGGATGGGAGCCTCGCCGCGCTCCAAGATGCCCTTGATCGGGCCCAGGAATTGGGCGATGTGGGCGTGGTGTTTTACGATCTGTCGAGCGGCAAGGGCGTGACGTATAACGCGGACGCCGAGGTGTACGGTGCGAGCAGTTATAAGGCACTCTATGCGTTGTATATCTGCGAATCCCTGGTCGAGACGGGCCAGGTCTCACTCGATGATTCCCTTGGCACCTATGGTGGCTACAACATGGGCTGGCAGACGGTGCGCGACCTGATCGAGGCCGCGGTCGTTAATTCGGACAACGATTCGTTTATTGCGTTACGCACGGCGTTTGACCGTGTCGATTACGAGGATTGGATTGCCGCACTCGGCGTCGAAGACGAGGTCGAGCTCGATCCAATGAGCGATTTCCCAACCTACTGCGCGCGTACCTCGGCCAAGTTGTGGCGCGAGATGAGCGAGTATCTGAGCTGTGGCAGTGAGACCTCTCAGTGGTTATCTGAACTGCTGTCATCAACATCGCGCTCATTTATCCGTGATGGCATTGCGGACGACCAAGCCTTGGTGCGCAATAAGGCAGGCTGGATTAGCGAGGATGGTTGCTATTCGACATGCGATGCGGGCCTCATCGATGTCGACGGCGACACCTACATTATGAGCATCATGACATCGATGCCGTGGAGCGACCGCTCGAGCGAGGCTACGGCTGCGATTGCAAAGGCTCTGTTTGATACGCGAGCTGCGCTGGCCTAGCGTGTTCGTTTGACGAGGTCAAACAAAATGCTGGTACCATACCGTGGTTGAGAATTTCGTATAGGTTTGGGGAATGGCATGGCTACCATCGCGATTATCGGTGCACTCGAAAAAGAGATCATGCAGATT
>JAIHVJ010000092.1 GCA_022720335.1 Collinsella sp. | reverse complement strand
CTCAATGCCATGCGCGCGCAATGTCTCGCGCCAGCCTTCCTCGCGCCGCATGCCCGAAAGCGAGCGCTCGGGACACGAGATAAAGTGCACGGTCTTGTGTCCCTGCCCCAGCAAGTACTCGACAACCTGGCGTGAGCAATCGAGCTGATCGTTATCGACCGTCGAGCACAGTGGGTGCTCCAGCATGGTAACGAGCACCGTCTGCATGCCAGGTAGCGGCTCGAAGGTGCCAAAGTCCGCCGGCATGCGATTCATGATCACGACCATGCCGTCTACCGGCAGCGCGCTCATACGCGACGATGCGCTCTCGAGGGTATAGGGATGTCCATCTACTTTAGTGAGGGTGATGGCATAGCCATGTTTGTCGGCCGCGGCGGCAAAGCCCTCCATACGGTCGAGGTTGCCGGTACCGGTAATGTTGAACATGGCGACGCCGACGGTCTTAAACTTGCCACGGCGCAGCGATCGACCGGCGAAATTGGGGCGATACCCCAGCTCGCGCATGGCGGCACGCACGCGCTCCTTGGTCTCGGGGCGCACGCTGGGCGAATCGTGCACGGTGCGCGAGACCGTCTGCTCCGAGACGCCCGCGAGGCGCGCCACGTCTTTGACGGATACCGATTTTTTAACAGCGGCCATAGGTCGATCTTTCTATGTCAACGATGCCATCGCAGGCATCCCAACAGCCAAATTGAACGCCTCCAAGTATATCCAACGCCTCCCCCGCAATACGCTCACCACCCAAAACCTACCGTTCACCGACAATTCCACGTCCCCGAACGGCTTTTGTCGCCCAAATGTTAACGTTGCCATTGTGCAAACACAGAGCCACCGGGCGGCTCAAACGTTTACGCATAAGGAATCGATGGTTCGCAGGCACAGGAACCACCGGTTCGCGTCGTTTTTTGTGTCACAAAATGGCAACGTCAACATTTTGGCAACCGAACGTCAAAAGCTACCATCGTTGCTAACCCACCGACTCTTAGGAGCATTGCATGGAGCAACTCATCGCCATCATCGAAAAGGGCCAGCCCTTTTTCAACGCGATCGCCCGCAACAAGTACCTCAAGGCGATCCGCGACGGCTTTATCTCCGTCATCCCCATCATCATCTTCTCGTCCATCTTCTGCCTGGTAGCCTCGGTCCCCAACATCTGGGGTTTCTACTGGCCCGATGACATCAACAACGCCCTGTGGAAGTGCTACAACTACTCCATGGGCATCCTGGCCATCGCTTGTGCCGCCACTACGGCCAAGCACTTCGCCGACGCTCAGAACCGCGACCTGCCCAAGAACAACCAGATCAACTTCATCTCGTGCATGTGCGCGGCCATCATCGGCTTCTTGCTCCTTTCGAGCGACACGATCGCCACGGACGCCGCCAGCGGTTTCAACACCACCTACCTTGGTTCCAAGGGCCTGCTGACCGCCTTCATCGCTGCGTTTGTGACCGGCATCATCTACAAGTTCTTCATTAAGCGCAACATCACTGTCAAGATGCCCGAGCAGGTTCCGCCCAACATCTCGCAGACCTTTAAGGACATCATCCCCTTCTCCGTCTGCATCACCGTCTTTTGGGTCTTTGACATAGCCTTCCGCGCTGCTTTTGGCTTCTGCTTTGCCCAGGGCGTCATCCAGGTGTTCCAGCCCCTGTTCACCGCTGCCGACGGCTACATCGGCCTCGCTGTGATCTACGGCGCCATGAGCCTGTTCTGGTTCGTCGGCGTCCACGGCCCCTCGATCGTCGAGCCCGCCATCGCTGCCGCTCTCGTTGCCAATATGACCGACAACCTGGCTGCGTTCCAGGCCGGTCAGCACGCTTCCGCTGTCCTGACCCAGGGTGCCCAGTACTTCGTCGTCTGCATGGGCGGCACCGGCGCCACGCTCGTCCTGGTCTTTATGTTCTGCTTCTTGGCCAAGTCTCAGGAGATGCGCGCCGTCGGTAAGGCCGCTATCGTCCCCGTGTGCTTTGCCGTCAACGAGCCGCTACTGTTCGCCGCACCCATCGTGCTCAATCCCGTCTTCTTTGTCCCGTTTGTCTTTGCCCCGATCGCCAACATCTGGATCCTCAAGATCTTTATCGACTTCTTGGGCATGAACGGCTTTATGTACACCCTGCCCTGGACCGTCCCCGGCCCCATCGGCACCATCATGGGCCTGGGCTTCCAGCCGCTCGCCTTTGTGATGCTCGCCCTTATCCTGGTTGTCGACTTTGCCCTGTACTATCCGTTCTTCCGTGCCTATGACGCCCAGAAGTGCGCCGAGGAGGCCGAGATCTCCCAGGAGGAGCTCGCCGCCAAGAACGCCGAGAAGGCTGCCAAGCTCAACGACGCCTTCCAGGGCAAGGCCGATGCCAAGAGCGTTGCCGCCGGCGCCGCTGCCGAGGCTGTAAAGACCGATGCTCCCGCCGCTGTCGCCGTTGAGGCAACGACCGCCAGCGACCTCAACGGCAAGCGCGTGCTCGTGCTCTGCCAGGGCGGCGGAACCTCGGGCCTGCTCGCCAACGCACTGGCCAAGGCTGCTAAGGAGCGCGGCATCGATCTTGAAACCGCTGCCGAGGCCTATGGCAACCATGTCGACATGCTCCCCGACTTTGACCTGGTCGTCCTGGCCCCGCAGGCCGCCAGTTACCTGGCCGACCTGCAAAAGGACTGCGAGCGCGTGGGCAACAAGTGCGTCGCCTGCCGTGGCAAGCAGTACATCGAGCTCTCCCAGAACGGCGATAAGTCTCTCGCCTTCGTAAGCGAGCAACTTTCGAAGTAAGTAACGCCCAAGGCCAGCCGACCATCCACAGCCGGCTGGCCCTTCGCTTTAGACGATTGGATCATCATGTTCGTTAACCCCGCCAGCGTCACCAACCCGCCTGCGCAGTTTCCCGAGGACTTTGTCTTTGGCGGCGCCACCGCTGCCTACCAGGTAGAGGGTGAGACCCGCGCTCACGGTAAGGGCAAGGTCGCCTGGGACGACTTCCTGGAGGCCCAGGGGCGCTTCTCCCCCGATCCCGCTTCCGACTTCTACAACCAGTACCCCGTCGACCTGGAGCTGTGCGAGGAGTTCGGCATCAACGGCATTCGCCTCTCCATCGCCTGGAGCCGCATCTTCCCCAACGGTACCGGCGAAATCAACCCCGAGGGCGTCCAGTTCTATCACGATCTCTTCGCCGAGTGCCATAAGCACCACGTTGAGCCGTTTGTCACGCTGCATCACTTCGACACGCCGCTTGCCCTCTTTGAGAAGGGCGACTTCCTCAATCGCGAGACCATCGACGCCTTTGTGAACTTTGCCACCTTCTGCTTTAAGGAGTACGCCGACCAGGTAACCTACTGGTTCACCTTTAACGAGATTTGGGCCGATGCCTCCAACACCTACATCGAGGGCACCTTCCCCGGCGGCGTCAAGGCGCATCTGGCCGAGGCCTTCCAGTGCGAGCACAACATGATGCTCGCCCACGCCAAGGCAGTACTGGCCTTCCACAACGGCGGTTTTAAGGGCAAGATCGGCGTCATTCAGTCGTTGGAGTTTAAGTATCCGCTCAACGAGAACGACCCCGCCGACATCAAAGCCGCCAACAACGAGCACGTGCTGCAAAACCAGTTTTTGCTCGACGCCACCTTCCGCGGCGACTACGCGCCCGACACCCTCGAGTGCGCCAACCGCCTGGCCGCCGTCTCGGGCGGCACCATCGAGATCCTAGACGAGGACCTCGAGATTATGCGCGAGGCCGCGCTCTACAACGACTACCTGGGCGTTAACAACTACCAGTGCCGCTTCTTGAAGGCTTACGATGGCGAGAACGACCTGCACCACAACGGTACGGGCGAGAAGGGCACCGGACGCTGGCGCGTTAAGGGTATTGGCGAGCATGTGAACAAGCCTGGCATCCCCACCACCGACTGGGACTGGATCATCTATCCCGAGGGCCTGTTCGATCTGCTCGTCTACATTAAGCAGCGCTACCCCAACTACAAGCAGATTTTCATCACCGAGAACGGCATGGGCTACAAGGATCCCTACAAGGACGGTTTTGTGGACGACCAGCCGCGCATCGACTACATCGAGCAGCACCTGCGCTGGCTGCTCAAGGCCATGGAGGTGGGCGTCAACGTGGGCGGCTACTTCCTGTGGAGCCTGCAGGATCAGTTCTCCTGGACCAATGGCTACAACAAGCGTTACGGCTTCTTCTACGTTGACTTTGAAACCCAGAAGCGCACGCCCAAGGCAAGCGCATACTGGTATAAGCACGTAGCGCAGACCCGTCGTCTGGACTAGTGGCTGGCGGGGTTGCCCGCTCACACAACCTGTCCCCATTTCTCAGCCGGGGGCGGCACGTCACACGGCGCGCCGCCCCCGGTCTTTTTGTTTTTGGGCTGGTCGGGAGCCGTTTGTCTCGATCTGTAACATCTAGCCGAGTTTTTTGGTCCTAGCTGTTACAGATTGAGACGAACAGGATTGCTCTTTCCGAAGAATCTAAATCTGTAACACGTAGCCCGCTTTTGACCGTCTACCTGTTACAAATCGAGACAAACGGAGTAGGACCTAACCCCGTATGTCCCTAACAGTCGAGCGTTCGACCAGCGTACTCGGCACATGAATCGCCTCGATAGACGAGCTCTCTCCAATCGCAGCCTCAAACGCAAGCTTACCGACACCGCGCAAATCAAATCGCAGCGTCGTCAGCCGATTGTGAGGAACAAGTCCCTCGAGTGCGTCGTCGATACCAACCACGCTCACGTCGTCGGGCACGGACAGGCCCGCGTTCTCGAGCGCGGCGATAACGCCCAGCGCCATCTGGTCATTTGCCGCAAGCACGGCAGTCGGCGTCTGCGACCCGCCGGCAAGCACCTCGGCCGCAATCCGCTCGCCCATGGCGTACCCACTGTCCGCACTCCAATCGCCACGCAGCATCGGAGCGGCATCGACATGAGCACGACCCAGCGTATCGCGCCAACCGGCCTCACGAAAACGCGAGGAAATCGAGTTTTCCGGACCCGCCACAAACCGCATATTCGAGTGACCATGTTCCAGCAGATAATTGGTCAACAGCTCGCACGAACCATACTGGTCGGAGTCGATCGTCGTGCAGCGCGGATGCGCATACATGGACAGGATGACCGTTCGCACTCCCGGCTGGGGAACAAACTCCTCAAAATCGGGAGCCATGCGGTTCATGTTGAGAATCATGCCGTCGACGGGTCGCTCGACCATGCGGCGCGAGGCATCGGCAAGTGCATAGGGCTTGTCGCCGCCCATCTCGATCATAGTGACGGCAAAATCGTGCTCGCGCGCCGCTTGCATGATACCCTCGAGCGTCGCCAGGTTACCGACACGTGTGATGTTGTACATGCACAGGCCAATAGAACGATACGACCCGCCGCGCAACGCCGCTCCAGCAAAATTGGGACGAAAGCCCAGCTCTTCCATGGCGGCCAGCACACGCTTGCGCGTCTTTTCCGTCACGTTGGGCATACCGTTGACCACGCGAGACACAGTCTGGCGGCTCACGCCAGCGAGCGCCGCAACCTCTGCCGCGCTCGCCGAACGACCATTCCTTGTCTGCTGATCCATGCCTTCCACGCTAACCTGCTTCCCAACTATTCCCCGCGCCCATGGCGCATCGTACATACATTGATAACGTGCTCATGATACCCGAGCCATATACCACAACATGAAAACTTCTGTCAATCAAAACCGCTTACCGAACAAATACAACCGTTCGCGGCTGTTTGAAGTTGTTTTGTTTCTATACATCCCAGCCGGATGTTAACGTGCTCATTGTCAAATGTTCACGTGCTCATTTTGGTTCTAATCATTTTAAGATAGTGTTTATCGGGCTTTTTCACCGCTGAACGCTAACCAGGGAGCCTCCTGAGCGCAAACGCACAATATCGAACAGCGAGACGAGAGGGTGTATGCATATGTCTTTGCTAAACCGCGTACAGCAGCTGCCGAAGGGCTTTGTTTGGGGCGCCGCAACCGCCGCGTACCAAACGGAAGGTTCCACGAAGGTGGCAGGCAAGGGTAAGACCATGTGGGACGATTACCTTGTCGCCCAGGGTCGCTTTTTGCCCGACCCGGCCAGTGATTTCTACAACCGCTACGAGGAGGATATCCGCCTTTCTGCCGAGCATGGACTCAACGCCATTCGTGTGTCCATCGCCTGGACCCGCATCTTCCCCAACGGCGACGATGCCGAACCCCTCGCCGAGGGCGTTAAGCACTACCACGAGCTGTTCGCCTGCTGCAAAAAGTATGGCGTCGAGCCCTATGTGTCCCTGCATCACTTTGACTCCCCCGCCGCCCTGTTCAACCAGGGCGACTGGCTCAACCGCAAGACCGTCGACGCCTATGTGCGCTATGCCGAGTTCTGCTTCCGCGAGTTCCGCGAGGTCAAGAATTGGTTCACCATCAACGAGCTCATCAGCCTCTCGCACTCCCAATACATCCAAGGCAACTTCCCGCCCAACCATCACTTTGATGTGACGAGCGGCATCCAGAGCCAGCACAACGAGCTCGTTGCCCACGCCCGCGCCGTCAACCTGTATAAGGATCTTGACGAGACCGAGCACCTGGGCGGACGCATTGGCATGGTCAACGTCCTGACGCCGGCATATCCTGCCACCGACTCGCCCGCCGACCAGCACGCCGCCGACCTGTACAACGCCTTCTACACCGACTTCATCATGGACGGCGCCTTCCTGGGTCACTACTCCGCGCGCACCCTCTCACTCATCAACGAGATTCTGCGTGCCAACAACGCCACACTTACGGTTGAGGACAGCGACATGGAGGAGCTCGCCAAGGCGGCGCCCCGCAACGATATGTTCGGCCTCAACTACTATCAGTCGGCGTTTATCGCCGCCTACGATGGCGAGTCAACCAACAGCTTTAACGGCACCGGAGACAAGGGCACCTCGTGCTTTAAGTTTAAGGGCGTCGGGCAGCAGGTCGATATGCCGGGTATCCCCACCACCGACTGGGATTGGCTCATCTACCCGCAAGGCCTCTACGACACGCTCAAGCACATCAGCGCCACCTATCCCAACCTCCCCGTCATCTATATCACCGAAAACGGCCTGGGCCACAAGGACCCCGAGCCCGACGCAAACGGCATCGTCGCCGATCCCGAGCGCATCGACTTTGTCGACCAGCACATGGAGAAGGTGCTCCAGGCGCGCGCCGAGGGCGTCGACGTCCAGGGCTACTTTATCTGGAGCCTGCAGGACCAGTTCTCGTGGGCCAATGGCTATAACAAGCGCTACGGCCTGTTCTACATCGACTTCGACACGCAAAAACGCTACATCAAGCAGTCGGCACTCTGGTACAAGGAGCTCGCCGACACTATGGCGGACGCGCAGTAGCGCATCGCCTCGCTTTCCCCCGAGAAGGGAGCGGCCCTATGCGATACAAACCCAGCCGCCCCCCTCTCTCC
>JAIHVJ010000091.1 GCA_022720335.1 Collinsella sp. | reverse complement strand
TCCTCCAGCGGCAGCGCGAGCTGGAGCCTGCTGGGGCGGTGCAGCAGCGTGAGCAGGCAGGCGGAGTCCTCCCGCGCGCCCTCGACCGTGTCCATCTCCGGCCCTCAGGGTATCGGGTTCCCACATTCATCCGCACATGTGCGGATGAATGTGGGAAGTGTTCGGATGAAGTTGATAATCAAGGTATCAGTTGAAGGGAAACTTATTGCCGGAGTGTTTCTGCGCCACGGGTTCAAGTGGGGTACGCTTGAAGGCAAAAAACAAGGGCGCTTAATTTGCGCGAAGGGAGCACATATGATTGTCGAGAACCATGCGCTGTGGGGCGAGGAGCCGACCGAGGAATATCCGGCGACCTTTACGTATCTGGGTGCCGAGCCGCTGCCCGATAAACCGAATGGCCGCCGCCCTGCCGTGATTATCTGCGGCGGAGGTGCGTTTACGCATATCGCTCCGCATGAGCAGGATCCCGTGGCGTTTGCGTTTTTGGATCACGGCTACCAGGCCTTTGTGCTCAACTATGTCACGAGTTCTACGGGTGACGTGGGCTTTCCGCACCCCCAGGCAGATCTTGCCAAGATGGTCGCCACGGTGCGCGCCAACGCCGACGAGTGGCATGTCGATCCTAAGCGCGTGTGCGTCGTGGGATTCTCGGCGGGCGGTATGATCTGCGCCTCGCTGGCAACACAGTGGAAGACCGGCCCCTTCGCGGCACTTGCCGGGGCGCGTCCGGACGACATTCGTCCCGATGCCGTGGTGCTGGGCTATCCATTGCTCGACTTTGCCTATGTGCGCGACATGCAGACGCGCGATCCGCGCATTGACTTGCGTGTGCCCAAGACGGGCGGCAAGACGGGGCGCGATTTGCTCAACGACTACCTGTCGATGGTGACGGGCGGCGAGGCAACTGACGAGCATCTGGCCGACATCTGCCCCACCACGCATGTTTCGCGTCAGATGCCACCGACCTTTGTGTGGGGCGTGTCCGACGACAAGACGGCGCCGATCGCGCAGGTCTACCCGTTTGCGCAGCGCATGGCCGAGGAGGGCGTTGCATGCGAGATGCACGTCTTCGACCAGGGTGGTCACGGCCTTTCGCTCGGCAACGCCAACACCGCGGTCGACAACGAGGACAAGCAGGTGGCAGTCCGTCCTTGGATCCGCCTGGCCTTCCGTTTCCTGGAGCGCCACGGGTTTTAGTTACGGCGTTTTACCAAACCGCGTAACAGCTCGACGCTGCGCCTTTGGTTCCGCCGTTCTAACGAACGGCGGACCGGTCGACGCTGCAAGCCCGCCAGAGCGGCAATCTGACGTTCAGCTTCGGCGGCATGACCAGAAGGTCAATGCCGCCTCGCTTCGCGTCACCTTGCTCGCTCTGGCGGGCTTTCGCTGTCGGTTCCAAGACATCGGCATCGTCCTAGCTGTCAAGGGCTTGGTGCAAAGTAATCCGTCCCCCTTGCACCGATCTGTCGATTGAACGTCGTTGTGTGTTCACGCTATCATGTAAGCTTAAAATTGGTTAGCCATGGCAAACGGTTAGCCATGGTGAACATAAATGCAACGCCCTGTGGGCGCTGGGGGAGGAACGCGGACGTGAGACTCGATACACTCGAGATTGGAAAGGATGCCGTTGTCGCATCGGTGGCATCGGACGATCAGGCACTCCGACAGCATATTTTGGACATGGGCCTAACGCCGGGCACCGAAGTCACCATGATGAAGTACGCCCCTATGGGCGACCCGCTCGAGATTCGCCTGCGTGGCTATGAGTTGACGCTGCGCAAGGACGATGCCGCTCGCATCGAGCTCGTGGGCATTCACGACACCGATACGGGTCCGCGCGCTAACGCCGCAATCGGCACGACGGAGCATCCGGCCCTGGGCGAGGGGACGTATTCGCCCCGCGCGGCAAAGACGGCCGTGCCCGAGGGCGCACCGCTGCATTTTGCCCTCGCCGGCAACCAAAACTGCGGCAAGACCACGCTGTTCAACCAGCTGACGGGCTCCAACCAGCATGTCGGTAACTTTCCTGGCGTGACGGTCGACCGCAAAGATGGCACCATCCGCAACCACCCCGAGGCAAGCGTTACCGACCTGCCCGGCATTTATTCTCTGTCGCCGTACACGGGCGAGGAGATCGTAAGCCGCCAGTTTATCCTGGATGAGCACCCCGACGCCATCATCGATATCATCGACGCCACCAACATCGAGCGTAACCTTTACCTGACGCTGCAGCTTATGGAGCTCGATCGACCCATGGTCATCGCGCTCAACATGATGGACGAGGTGACGGCCAACGGCGGCGCCGTGGACGTCAACCTGCTCGAGAGCCTGCTGGGCGTGCCTGTTGTTCCCATTAGTGCTGCCCGCAACGAGGGTATTGGCGAGTTGGTGGATCATGCCTTGCACGTGGCGCGGTTCCGCGAGCGTCCCGGTCGCCTGGACTTCTGCGCGCCCGATGGTCCGGACGGCGGCGCGCTGCATCGCTGCATTCACGGCATCGCCAACCTGATCGAGGACCATGCCGCGACGGCGCACATTCCCGTGCGTTTTGCGGCGACCAAGCTGGTTGAGGGCGACGAGCTGGTGACCGAGGCGCTTCACCTGGACCGCAACGAGCTCGACGCCATCGAGCACATCATTAGCCAAATGGAGGGCGAGGCCGGCACCGACCGTCTATCTGCGCTGGCTGACATGCGCTTCGGCTTTATCGGCGACGTGTGCGGGCGTTGCGTCGTCAAGCCGCACGAGAGCCGCGAGCACGTGCGCTCCGTCAAGATTGACCGCATCCTGACAGGTCGTTACACAGCCATTCCGGCGTTTTTGGTGATCATGGGTCTCGTCTTTTGGCTGACGTTTGGCGTGATCGGCGCGGCGTTGCAGGGACTTATGGAGGACGGCATCGCTGCTATCATCGCCTCGGCCGATGCGGGCCTCAAGGCGTTCGGCACCAACGACGTGGTGCGCTCGCTGGCTGTCGACGGCGTGCTTACGGGCGTGGGCAGTGTGCTGACCTTCCTGCCGATTATCGTCGTGCTCTTCTTGTTCCTCTCCATTCTGGAAGACTCGGGCTACATGGCGCGCGTCGCCTTTGTCATGGATAAGGTGCTGCGTCGTTTTGGCCTGTCGGGCCGCAGCTTTGTACCCATGCTCGTCGGGTTTGGCTGCACCGTGCCGGCTATCATGTCGACCCGTACGCTCCCATCCGAGCACGACCGCAAGATGACGGTCATGCTCACGCCGTTTATGAGCTGCTCGGCCAAGTTGCCGGTCTACGGACTGCTGTGCGGGGCGTTTTTCCCACAGGCGACGGTTCCCGCCATGGTCTCGCTCTATCTGATTGGCATTGCGGTCGGTTGCATCGCGGCTTTGGTGCTCAACCGCACGGCATTTAAGGGCGACCCGGTGCCGTTTATCATGGAGCTCCCCAATTACCGCCTGCCGAGCGTCAAGACGACGGTGATGCTGGCATGGGATAAGGCCAAAGACTTTATTACCAAGGCCTTTACCATTATCTTTGCCGCTACCGTGGTCATCTGGTTCCTTCAGACGTTCGACATTCGCTTTAATGTGGTCGCCGATCAGTCGCAAAGCCTGCTTGCGGGTCTCGGCAGCATCATCGCGCCGGCGCTGGCGCCGCTTGGGTTTGGCGATTGGCGAGCATCCACGGCGCTCGTCACCGGACTTATCGCCAAGGAGAGTGTCATCTCGACCCTCACGGTGCTTTTGGGCGCGACCTCGCCCGCGGCACTGTCGACCATGTTTTCGCCGTTTACCGCTTACGTGTTCCTGGTCTTTACGCTGCTGTACCCGCCCTGCGTGGCCGCTATCGGCGCTGTCAAGAGCGAGTTGGGCGCGCGCTATGCCGTGGCCGTATTCGCGTTTCAGGTCGCCGTTGCCTGGATCGTGGCGTTTGTCGTGCATTCGGCGGGCATATTGCTGGGGTTGGCTTAGTTATGAATTGACGGCGCAACCTCTGTGTATCGAATTGTTTTCGGCCCCGCATCTGTACTGACGGATGCGGGGCCGTTGCTATATAATCGCCTCCGCTCAAAACGATTGGAGACGTTATATATGACTCAGACAAGGCAAGACGGCATCACGCTCAAGCAGTGGCTCCCACTCGTCGGGCTCACCTGCTGTGCGTTCGTGTTCAACACGTCGGAGTTTATGCCCATTGGCCTTTTGACTGATATCGCCGCGTCGTTCTCGCTCACCGAGGCCCAGGCGGGCATCATGATCTCGGTCTATGCCTGGGGCGTCATGCTGCTGTCGCTGCCGCTCATGGTGTTCGCCTCGCGCTTTGAGTTCAAGCGGATGCTGCTGGGCGTGCTGGCTGTGTTCTCGCTCGGTCAGTTCCTGTCCGCTGTGGCGCCGACCTATCCCATCCTGGTCTGCGCGCGCCTGGTGGTCGCTTGCGCACATGCCGTGTTCTGGTCAGTTGCCTCGATTATGGCCTCGCGCCTGGTCGACACTCGCCACGGCGCGCTCGCCATCAGCATGATCGCTACGGGCTCGTCCATCGCGCAGATCTTTGGCCTGCCGCTCGGTCGCGCCATTGGCTTGGCCGTGGGCTGGCGCATGACGTTTGCCGTGGTCGGGGGCCTCTCAGCCATCGCGGTCGTCTACCAGGCAGCGGTGTTCCCGGCCATGCCGGCGGGTGAGCGCTTTACTGTCAAACAGCTGCCCGAGCTGCTCAAGAACCCGCTCCTCATCGCGCTCTACGCAGTCACGGTCTTCATGGCGACCGGCTATTACGCAAGCTACAGCTATATCGAGCCCTTCCTGGCGCAGGTCGCGCACGTCGATGCGGGCGCCATTACCATGACGCTGACGGCGTTTGGCTGCTCTGGTTTGCTCGGAAGCTGGCTGTTTGGCCGCCTGTTCGATGGGCATCGCTTCCCGTTCTTGGCTATCACGCTCTCCGGCGTGCCGGTGGCCCTGCTGCTCATGGGGCCGGCCGCATCGTCGCTCGTGACAGTGCTTGCCGTCTGCGCACTGTGGGGTTGCTGCGCCACGGCCTTTAACGTGGCGTTTCAGGCCGAGCTCATCAAGCACACGCCGGCAGATTCGTCGGCCGTCGCCATGTCGATCTTCTCGGGCCTGTTCAACCTCGGTATCGGCACGGGTACCGCGATCGGCGGAGCCGTGGTTTCGGGTCCCGGTATCGCCTGGATCGGCTTTGTGGGCGGGGCGATTGCCGTCGTGGGCGTCATCCTCGCCATCACCGTGCTGTTTCCGGCCATCCGCCGCGCCAAGCCCGTCGCCTAACCATATCCCCTCATCAGTTGCGGTGAAATACGGATTGTTTAGCCCAATAAACCTGGCAAACAGTCCGTATTTCACCGCAACTTATTTTGGGGAAGGGGGTGCACGCTGGGCATACAATGGATGTCGTTGTGTTGAGCTTACCGGGAGGTTGCTATGTGGGCATACGAGACGACGTTCTATCAGATCTATCCGCTGGGCTTTTGTGGAGCTCCGCGCGAAAACGCCGCCCCTGTTGCCGAGGATGAGCTCGCCCAGGCCGCCGATGCCACAGCTAGCCCCGATGCGCCCATCATGAAGATTGCCAAATGGGCCGACTACCTGCAGGAACTCGGCGTTGGCACTGTGCTCATCAACCCGCCGCTCGAGTCCGATAGCCACGGCTACGATACGCGCAGCCTGCGCCATATCGACCGCCGCCTGGGTGGGGATGTCGACTTTGCCGCCGTGTGCGACACACTGCATGCCCACGGTATCCGCGTGGTGCTCGATGCCGTCTTCAACCACGTCGGCCGCGGTTTTTGGGCCTTCCGCGATGTGCAGGAGCGCAAGTGGGATTCGCCGTACAAGGATTGGTTCCACATCAGCTTTGACGGTGACTCGTGCTACGGCGACGGCTTTTGGTATGAGGGCTGGGAGGGCCATTTTGAGCTTGTGAAGCTCAACCTGCAAAACCCCGCCGTGGTCAATTACCTGCTTGAGTCCGTGCGTCGCTGGGCCGAGGTCTTTGGCGTCGACGGCCTGCGCTTGGACGTTGCCTATATGCTCGACCGCGACTTCATGCGCCGCCTGCACGCTTTTACCCGTGAGCTCAAGCCCGACTTTGTGCTGATTGGCGAGACGCTCCACGGCGACTACAACCAAATCGTCAACGACGAGATGCTCGACTCCTGCACCAACTACGAGTGCTACAAGGGCCTGTACTCCAGCTTTAACTCGGTCAACATGTTCGAGATCGCCCATTCGCTGCATCGCCAGTTTGGCGGCGACCCCTGGTGCATCTACCGCGGCAAACACCTGCTGTCGTTTGTCGACAACCACGACGTGCCGCGCCTGGCGAGCATCCTCACCGACAAGTCGTGCCTGCGTCCCGCCTATGGCATGCTCTTTGGCATGCCGGGCATTCCGTGCGTCTACTATGGCAGCGAGTGGGGAATTGCTGGTGAAAAGGGCGGCCCCGATGGCGACTGGGCGCTGCGCCCTGCGCTCGATGAGCCTGCGCCCAACGAGCTGACGGCCTTCATCACGCAGCTGGCGCACCTGCGCTCGGCAAACGACGCGGCGGCCCGTGCTCTCAACTACGGTGCCTATCGCAATGTGGTGATCCAGAACAAGCAGCTGCTGTTCGAGCGCGCCTGCGACGACGCGACGGTGCTCGTGGCGGTGAACGCCGTGGACGAGCCTTACACCTTTGGCGCCGGCGAGCTCAACGGCTCCTTTGTCGATTTGCTTGCCGACGGCGTGCCCACGGTCGAGCTGGCGGGCTCCCTTGAGCTTGCGCCCTACGAGGTGCGCTATCTGTTGAGGGCCTAGGCCATGGCAGCGTCTGACGAGGGCTATCAACATATTGAGCATGGGTTTGAGCCCGTGTTCGACCAGCACTCGCGCGTTTTGGTGCTCGGATCGTTTCCCTCGGTGCTGTCGCGCGCTAATGCCTTTTATTACGGCAACCCTCAGAATCGCTTTTGGCGTGTGATGGCCACGTGCCTCGGTATGCCTGTGCCGCCCAACGAGGGCGATCCTTTGGCAAGCGGTGAGCCCGCGACGCTCGATGCCTCCATTGCCGCCAAGCGGGCCATGCTGCTGAACGGCGGCGTGGCCCTGTGGGATGCAATCGAGAGCTGCGACATTAAGGGCTCGAGCGACGCGAGCATCCGCAACGTTGTGCCTGGAGCGGCGCCGCTGATTGGCAGGCTTTTTCGATTTAGCAGTTTGAGTGCTCGGCAAGATGCCTCATAACGGCGTGCCAGATCGGTGTGGGCAGTGCAGGCGTGGCGCGCACCATGCCGTCGGTGTCGACGCCGCCCGTTGCGGCGCCACTGAGCTTCTGCGCGTGTTCGACGGAACACCCCATACGAACGGCGCCCACGAGCTTGTCCATGGCCTCCGAAAACGGTCGCCGCAAGAGTCCCATGCGCGGGGAGCGACGAAGCGCCGCAATGCCGCTGCCAGCGCAGATGGCAACGCCGCCACACCACAATTGGTTATGGCGCTCACATGCCTTGTGCAGGCGAACGGCGGTCTCACGCGCCTGCTCAGTGCCCTGTTGTGCGGCTCGAATCGCGGCGTAGACACGCGTTCCCGTACCGCCAAAGCGCTCAAGCGCCTGCTCGATGGCTGTCAACGTCTTATCGTCAGCCACATCTTCAATGGCCAGCACGATGCCATCGGCAACGCTGCCGGCGTCATTTGCCTTCAAGTCGACCGGGTGGGGGAGTGCGGTGCCGGAAAGCTGTGCATAGGCGGTGATGGCATCCTGCAGGTCCCAGAGCAAAAACTCAAGATCGTCGCTATTGGGAATGCTGATATACGCAATGGTTTGCAGTGTTTTTGGTACATCGCCGCGTGCGGTCGTCTCCATGCTGCCTCCTTTCCGGTTGGTTTCCGTTTAGGTTACACCGTCTGGTGGCGCCCCGCCGCGCTATCCTAGTGCAACCCTTACGAAAGGAACGCCATGCGTCTGCCCATGAATACCTCGCTTGCCACGCTCAAGCCCTCCGGCATCCGTCGGATTAACGCGCTCGCCGCCCAGCATCCGGGGTGCATCGCGCTCGCGCTCGGCGAGCCCGATTTTCCCACGCCCGATGTGATTAGCGCCGAGGTGACCGCCGCACTGGACCGCGGCGACACGCACTATCCGCCCAACAACGGTCGCCCCGCCCTGCGTGAGGCGTTATCTGCCTACATGGGGGATGCGGGCCTTACGTTTTCGGCGGACGAGGTCATTCTGACCGACGGTGCGACCGAGGCCCTGTCGGCAGCATTCATGGCTATGCTCAACCCAGGCGACGAGGTCATTATTCCCACGCCGGCCTTTGGCCTGTACGAGAGCATCGTCGTGGCCAATCACGCCAAGGCGGTCTTTTTGGATACGGAGCCTGCGCAATTCCAGATTGACGAGGACGCACTTCGTGCTTACGTGACGCCGGCGACCAAGGCCATCGTCATCTGCTCGCCCAACAATCCTACGGGTTGCATCCTCAACACGGCGTCGCTCGACGCCGTGGCGCGCGTGGCGGAGGAGGCGGGCATCTACGTGGTCTGCGACGATGTATACAACCGCCTGGTCTACGTGGACGGCTACGAGCGCTTTGCCCAGCGCCACCCGGAGCTACGCGAGCAGACGGTAGTCATCGAGAGCTTCTCCAAACCCTGGGCCATGACCGGCTGGCGTTTGGGCTGGCTCGCAGCCGCAGCCCCCGTCATCGCCGAGATCGCAAAGGCCCACCAATACTTAGTATCGAGCGCCGTCTCCTTCGAAATGGACGCCGCAGCCCGAGCCCTCACCGTCGACCCAACTCCCATGCTCGAAGTCTACCGAGCCCGTCGCGAACGCGTACTCGCAGCCTTAGACGCCATGGGCCTCGACGTAGTAGAGCCCGCAGGAGCCTTCTACACTTTCCCGAGCATCAAAAAGTTCGGCCTAACCAGCGAAGACTTCTGCATCAAAGCCATCAAAGAGGCAAACGTAGCCCTAGTCCCGGGCGACTGTTTCGGAACCGAAGGCCACATCCGCCTAAGCTACTGCGTCTCCGACGAAAACCTGGACGAAGGCCTCCGCCGCCTGTCCACCTTCATTTCAACCTTGTAGCCCTCAGGGATGCAACACATCAGCCCACCGACTTAAGGCTTATGAGTGGGGGCGTCGGCCAACGGGAAACCGGGCTGCCCCAAAGTCACCGCAGGCCGCGCCGCCGAAGGCCAGGCGCAAGGTTTTCGTAGATTCCGCACGAGCCGAAGAGCACTTAATGTGCTCTTCGTGCGAGCCCAGGACCTGAC
>JAIHVJ010000361.1 GCA_022720335.1 Collinsella sp. | reverse complement strand
TGCGCAGGCTATCGGCGTTAGAGATATCGATCTCGCCGGTTACCTTAATGGTGTAGAGCTCTGGCGTGGGGTTGGTGGAAATACCCAAATCCATGTATACGCTCCTTTGTGTATCGAAAGTGCGGATAGTACGGGAAGCCGCGCGTTAGGCGCGTTCGGCACGCGCAAGCTCGGCAGCGACAAGCTTAACGGCCAGCACCAGCACATCGAGCGCGGCCTCCAAGTCCTCGACCGTGGGATAGCTCGGCGCGATGCGGATGTTGGTGTCGCGCGGATCCTTGCCATAGGGCCAGGTAGCGCCGGCCGGCGTGAGCTTAACACCCAGCTCGGCGCAAAGCGCCGCAACCTTCTGGGCCGAGCCCTCGGGGCCATCGAAACTCACAAAGTAGCCGCCGCGAGGATGCGTCCAGCTGGCGCAACCCGTGTCGCCCAGGCCCTCGGTGAGCTTGCGCTCGACGGCCTCAAAGCGCGGACGCAGGAACTCGGCGTGCTTTTTCATGTGCTCCTTGACCGCCTCGATGGTGGGAAGGAAACGCACGTGGCGCAGCTGGTTGAGCTTGTCGGCACTGATAAGGCCGGCCTTCAGGCGCTTGGAGAACTCGGCGATGACCGCGGGGCTCGCGCCGATAAAGCCGATGCCGGCGCCCGGGAAGGTAATCTTGGACGTCGAGGCAAAGGCCACCACGCGGTCCTCGGTGCCCGCCGCGCGAGCGAGGTCAAAGATGTTTGCGAGCTCGTCGGTCTCGTCGTACAGGTCGTGCACGCAGTACGCGTTGTCCCAGAAGATGCGGAAATCGGGCGCGGCCGTGGGCATCTCGACCAGGCGGCGCACAGTGTCCTCGCTAAAGGTGATACCCGTGGGGTTGGAATACTTGGGCACGCACCAGATACCCTTGATGGAATCGTCGGCCGCAACGAGGCGCTCGATCTCGTCCATGTCGGGTCCGTTGTCGGTCATCGCGACGGGGACGTTCTCGATACCCAAGTCGGCGGTAATGCCAAAGTGGCGATCGTAGCCGGGAACCGGGCACAGGAACTTGACCTTCTTGCCGTCGTGCGCTGCCTCGTAAGCCTCCCAAGGGTCGCTACCACACGAGCCGCAACGCCAGAACATACCGGCGATATCGTGCTCGATCAGCAAACTCGACGAACCCAGCACGAGCGTCTGCTCGGCGGGGCAACCCAGGAACTCCCCCGCCAGCTTGCGTGCCGAGGGAATGCCCTCAAAGCAGCCGTAGTTGGAGCAGTCGACGTTGCCGTCGTGCAGATCGGCATCGGCATTGAGGATATCGAGCATGGGTCGAGAGATGTCCACCTGGGAGGGCGACGGCTTGCCGCGGGCCATG
>JAIHVJ010000360.1 GCA_022720335.1 Collinsella sp. | reverse complement strand
GCTTTGTATGTGGCTTTCTGTGCCCGTTTGGCTGGCTGCAGGAGCTGCTGCACAAGATTCCCGGCAAAAAGCTTTCGACAAAAAGGCTCAAGGCGCTTACGTATATCAAATACGTTGTGCTGCTGTTTGCTGTGGTATTGCTGCCTGTGCTGGTGGTCAACGATGTGGGGATGGGCGATCCGTTCTTTTGCAAATACGTCTGTCCGCAGGGCGTGCTCGAGGGTGCCATTCCGCTGGCCATTGCCAACGCCGGCATTCGATCTGCGCTGGGGCAGCTCTTTACCTGGAAACTCGTCGTTCTCATTGCCGTGGTAGTGCTGAGCGTTTTGTTCTACCGCCCCTTCTGCAAATGGATTTGTCCGCTCGGCGCATTCTATGCGCTCATGAATAAGGTGTCCCTGCTGGGGATTCGGGTCGATGCGTGCAAATGCGTCTCGTGCGGCAAGTGTTCAAAGGTCTGTCAGATGGACGTTGATGTGGTCCGCGCACCCAATCATGCCGAATGTATCCGGTGCGGAAAGTGCATCGGGGCCTGCCCCGTCGATGCCATCAGCTATCGCTATGGCCTGGATGTGTCGGCAGAAAAGCTCTCCCCGACCGCCGATGAAAAGTAAAACAAGCTTCGACAAAACGGAGGAATGACCATGAAGCTTTCTAAGATTGCGGCCCTGTTTATGGTGCCGGTGCTGGCCTTGTGTCTTGTGGCGTGTTCGGCGCCCGGTGGCAACGCGAGCGAATCTACGGGCTCCGATTCTAAGATCGCGGAGCTCATTGCGCAAGAGCCGGCCAATGCCGACGAGGCCGCCGAGCTGTATACGAAGCTCATGCAGAAGGAGAACGATATCCTTTCGAGCGATAATGCGCTGTGGGAAAAGGTATTCAATGCAGCAAATAAAGAGTCGACAATGATTGAGGACGGCAGCAATTACGGCGATTTCCTGCTCAAGACTATCGACGGCGCCAAGGACGAGTTTACGGCAGATGAGTTTAAGACACTCAAGGCCGGCGCGCAGCAGATCAAGGAGATCGAGGACAAGCTCGAGAGCCTGGAAAAGAAGTTTCCCGGCTGTGGAAGCACGCCGAACGCAGGCGAGAGCGTTGACGCTTCGGCCGCTGGCATGACGGCTGGCGCCGATGCTTCGAGCGAGGCGACGAAGTTCCCCAGCTTTACGGGCAAGGGCTTGGACGGCAACGACGTGAACAGCGACGAGCTGTTCTCTAAGAACAAGGTCACCGTCATGAACTTCTGGTTCACCACTTGCAAGCCGTGCGTGGGCGAGCTGGGCGATCTTGAGAGCCTGAATAAGGAGCTTGCTGAGAAGGGCGGCCAGGTCGTGGGTGTCAATTC
>JAIHVJ010000004.1 GCA_022720335.1 Collinsella sp. | reverse complement strand
CTCCTCAAAGAGATAGCCCGTAGGAGTAAGAAAAAGACGTTTGATGTTGTCCTTGAGCGGTGCGGCAGGATCGACTTTCTCGATATATGCAGGAATGCCACCCGTCATGCCATAGCAAACTGCAGCGTCTTCGCGACCCATGCTCTGCCACAGGCCGAGGGTCGTCATAAAATCGAGCGGCATGATCTTAAACTGGGCCGTACGCCTACCGTATAGCGGACTCTCGTAGCCCAACACCTGCTCTTCCATAAACGAAAGCGACGACCCGCACAGGATAAGCATAAGCTTGGTCTCTTTGTACAAGTGATCGATCTTGTCTTGCAGCAACGAGCTGATCTCGGGATTCGATTGGGCGAGATAAGGATACTCGTCGATCACGACAATCAAACGTTCCGTACGAGCCATGGTAGCCAATGCATCGAACGCCTCGTCAAAACTACGAAACGACACGCCAGCAACACCAACGGAGCCCGCAAGTATCGCCTGGCTAAAGCCATGCAGGTTTGCCTCTGCATTGGTGCGACGAGCTTGAAAGTAAATAGCCTTCTTGCCTTGGATAAACTCTGTGATAAGACGCGTTTTGCCCACGCGACGGCGGCCGTAAATCACAGGCATCTCAAAGGAGCCCGTGCCATACAGTCGATTGAGCTCGGACATTTCCGCCGTTCTTCCGATAAACATAGGGCCATCCTTCCTTTACGTTATAGCTAGCTATATTATACCTTCCTATAATATAGCTAGCTATAACGTAATTCGACAAGCGGCGCACGCAAAAGGGTCGGTACACCACCGCACGTGGACCGTTCCGGAAAATGTATCCCGTTCTGGAGCCAAAAACTGGGCCGTAGTTTCCGCCAAACATGCCATCCGGAAAGCGTGTCCCGTTCTGAGCGCCAAATCCGGGACGCAGTTTCCACTCCAAACAAAGGGCCCCGGCTCGCGATGGAGCCGGGGCCAAAGGCGCAGCGTATGTAGTTGATGTTGAGCGCGAACAGCTCGTCAGCAATGGCCGTCCGCGCCCTACCCTACCCGCGGTTGCGGACGCGGCTGTAGGGCGTATCCACCATGGGCAGATTTGGACGCAGCTTGCCGTCAAACGCGCGGTAGGCGTTCTGTACGGCGGGCGCCGTGGGGATCGTTGCGATCTCGCCGATGCCCTTGCCGCCGTATGCCACGGGCAGCAGCTCGTCCTTCTCCACGTAGATGGCGTGGATATCCGGAATCTCGGGCGCACGGAACAGCCCGAGCGTGCCGTACCTTGCCTGGGGCACGCAGTCCTTGAGCGGCCAGTCCTCGGTAAGCGCATAGCCCATACCCATGAGCACGCCGCCTTCGATCTGACCCTGGATGGAGATGGGATTGACCACCTTGCCGGAATCGTGCGCAGCATAGACCTCGCTCACGCGGCCGTCATCATCCAGAATGACCACATGCGTGGCAAAACCGTAGCAGATGTGGCTCTTGGGGTTGGGAACGTCGGCGCCCAGCTTGTCGGTCGGCTCCAGGTACACGTACCCAAACTCGCAGCCCTCGAGCGCCTTGATGGCGGCAGCGGGATCTTGAGGATGCATACCCTGGCCGGCGACGAGTTCCTGTGTGTGCAGCTGATAGGCGCGACCGTCGTCGTACTCGATCTTGACGCCATCACCATGGGCGCTCACAGGAGCATCGGGTGCATGCTTGCCGGCCTCGATGTCAAGCATGGCATCGCGCAGCAGGAAGGCGGCACCGCGCACGGCCTCGCCGGTCACGACCGTCTGACGCGAGCCAGACGTGGTGCCGGAGTCGGGAGCGTTCTCGGTAGAGCACTCGCCATTGGCGATGCAGCGAAGCGGCAGGCCGCATGCCTCGGCAACGTCCTGCAAAAAGACCGTGTTGCAACCCTGGCCGATGTCGGACGTGGCGGCATAGACCACGGCCACGCCGTCCTCGATGCGAATCTTGCAGCGGCCGGCATCGGGCAGGCCAACGCCCACGCCGGCGTTCTTCATGGCGCAGGCGATACCGGCGTGTCCGGGATGCGCATAGTAGGCATCCTTGACCTCGAGCAGCGTCTCCTTCAGCGCCGTGGAGCAGTCGGCAATCTGGCCGTTGGGCAAAACCTCGCCCGGCTCGATGGCGTTTCGGTAACGAATCTCCCACGGATCCAGGCCGACCTTCTCTGCCAGCAGGTCGATCAGGCTCTCGAGCGCAAACTCGGACTGGCAAACGCCAAAGCCTCGGTACGCGCCGGCGGGCGGGTTGTTGGTGTAGTAACCAAAACCGCGAATGTCGGTGTTCTGGTACTTGTAGGGGCCGACGGCATGCGTGCAGGCGCGCTCGAGCACCGGGCCGCACAGCGACGCGTAGGCGCCGGTGTCAAAGTTGATCTCGCAGTCCAGACCGGTAAAGTTGCCCTCGGCGTCGCAGCCCAGCGTAAAGGTGCCGTCCATGGCGTGGCGCTTGGGATGGAACGCGAGCGACTCGGCACGCGTGAGCTTGCACTTCACAGGACGCTGGAGCTTATAGGCAGCAAGCGCGGCCAGGTGCTGGATCGAAACGTCCTCCTTGCCGCCAAAACCGCCGCCCACGAGCATGGTCTCGACGACCACGCGCTCGGGCTCGCTATCCCAGCCAAACATGTGGGCGCACTCTTTACGCGTGTCGTAGGCGCCCTGGTCGGTCGACTGCACCTTGACGCCGTTCTTGTACGGGAAGGCGACGGCGCACTCGGGCTCCAAGAAAGCATGCTCGGTAAAGGGCGTAGTAAAGCGCTGCGTCACGGTGAACGCGCTCTCCGCCAGCGCCTTGGCGGCGTCGCCACGCGTCACGTGACGGCTCTGGCATACGTTGTCCTTGAGCTCCACCGTGTTGCCAAAGGCAAAGAAGCTGTCGTGCAGGCGCGGAGCGTCGGCAGCCCTGGCCTCGGCGATGTTGCGCACGGGTTCCAGAGGCTCGTAATCAACCTTGACGAGCTTCTTGGCCTTCTCGAGCGTCGCCTCGTCCTCGGCAACCACCAGCACGATGGCATCGCCCACGCAGCGGGTGATATCGCCCTGGGCGATCATGACGTCCCAGTCCTGGATAAGGTGGCCGACCTGGTTGACCGGCACGTCCTCGGCGCGCAGAATGCCCACCACGCCGGGCAGGGCCTCGGCCTTGGAGGTATCGATGGAGAGCACGCGGGCACGCGGGTACTTGGAGCGCACGGCGCTGGCATAGGTCAGGCCCGGCTGGTCGAGCTCGTCGATGTCGTCGGGGTACTTGCCCTCGCCGAGCACCTTCTTGCGCACGTCGATACGGAAGGCGCGCTTGCCCACGCCGTAGTCATCGCCGCGCTCCAGGTCCTCGTCGATCTGCTTTTCGCCGCGGAGCACCGCGGCTGCCAGCGAAATGCCCTCGATAATCTTCTTGTAGCCGGTGCAACGGCAGACGTTGCCGCGAATGGCGTACTTGATCTGTTCCTCGGTGGGCTCGGGGTCCTCGGCGATGAGTGCCGCACCCGCCATGACCATGCCGGGGATGCAAAAGCCGCACTGCACGGCGCCCACGGCGCCAAAGGCGTACACAAAGGCCTCGCGCACGTCCTCGGGCAGGCCCTCGACGGTTACGATGTTACGGCCGGCGGCAAGCGCGGTGGTCAGCACGCACGCCTTGACGGCCGCACCGTCCACGTGGATGGTGCAGGTACCGCACGCGCCCTCGGAGCAGCCGTCCTTGGCGGAGTGAATATGCAGGTCGTCCCGCAGGTAGCGCAGCAGCGGTTTGTTCTGAGTCGTCGTGCGCTCCACGCCGTTAACGGTAAAAGTGAATTCCTGTGCCATGGTGATTCCCTTCTACACGCCGGCGGCAATGCCGGTGCGGTCGTGAATGGCGCCATGCGGGCACACAACCGCGCACATGCCGCACGACAGGCAGTCCGCGCCGTCGATATGGGCGCAGTTGTCCTCGATGCGAATAGCGCCGGCAGGGCACTTTTTGGCGCACATGCCGCAACCGATGCAGCTCGTGTCGCAGATCTTGCGCGCAATGGCGCCCTTGTCGGTGTTGTTACAGCGCACCAGGATGTTCTGGTAGCCGGGAACGAAGGCAATCACGCGCTGCGGGCACGCCATGCCGCACAGGCCGCAGCCCGTGCACTTGGAGCGGTCCACGCGGGCAACGCCGTCGACCAGTGAGATGGCACCGTGGGGGCAAGCCGTGACGCAGGCGCCACAGCCAATGCAGCCTTCGCTGCAGCGGGCGTCGCCGCCTGCGGAAGCACAGCCGCTTCCGCAGGCAACGTAGGCCACGTTATGTTGAATAGATTTGGCCATAAAAGGTTCGCCTATTTCTTAAGAAGGTACGAATAGTTGTCACGCACAGCCTTGATGGTCAGGCGGACGGCCTCGGGAAGACCGGTGTTGACGGCATCGACCGAGACGGTGCGGACCGTGCCGGCGACGCGGACTTTAAAGTGGTCCTCGTCCACGGCCAGGAAGCCCTCGTTCTCGGAGTTCTCCATGTCCTCCTCGCTCCAGAACAGGGTGAGCTTGTCCTTGTAGGGACGGCCCTCCTGGTAGGGGCAGAACACGGCGCAGTTGCCGCACTCGTTGCACATGCCATCGACATGGACGACCTGATGCTTGGCCAGGCCCGGCACCTTAATGGCTACGTTGGCGCGGTTGGGGCACACGTCGCAGCAGACCTCGCACACCGAGCCGCAGCCCAGGCAGCGGGTCTTGGTGCAGTTGCGCTTGTCGCGGCACAGCGACCCCTTGCGCTCGTAGCAGGTGTCCTCGCGGCCAGCCTGCTCGTTGCAATCGGCGTACTTGTTAAAGTCCACGCCGGCGATGGCACGGGCGACCTCGGCGGCGTCGGCAATAGCCTCAACCACGGTGGCAGGACCGCGGCGGCAGTCGCCCGCAGCCCAGACGCCCTCAACGCCGGTGGAGGTGGCGGCAAGGCGGCCGCGACGGTCGTGCTCGACGCCCGCGGCATCGTACAGACTGGCATCGATGCCCTCGCCCACGGCGCAGATCACCGTGGTGGCGGGAAGCTCGACGGTCTCGCCCGTGGCAACGGGGCTGCGACGGCCGCTTGCATCCGGCTCGCCGAGCTCCATGACGTCGCAGGTCAGCACGGCGCCGTTGAGTGCCTTGGGCGCCAGCAGCTCGCAGAACTCAACGCCGTCGGCAAGAGCAAGATCAAGCTCTTCCTCGTCGGCGGGCATCTGCTTCTTGGTGCGGCGATACACCAGGCGCACGTTCTTCACACCAGCCAGGCGCTTGGCCACGCGGGCAGCATCCATGGCGGTGTTGCCGGCGCCGATGACCACGACGTCCTCGCCCAGCTCGAGCTTCTCGCCCTTCTTGGCGGCCTCGAGGAACTCCAGTACATCGAGCTCGGCACCCTCGCCCAGGCCCGCAGAGCCGGGCATCCAGGCACCGGTGGCCACGACCACGTCGGTAAAGCCCTGGGCCTTGAGCTCGTCGATGGACTCCACGCGGGCGTTGAGCTGAACCTTGGCGCCAAAGGCCAGGCAGAGCTCGGCATCGTGCGAGATATCGTCGCTGGCGATACGGAACTCGGGGATCACGTGACGGACCACGCCGCCGAGCGAATCGCGGGCCTCAAAGATGGTAACGGGCACGTCGGCGCGCGTCAGGAAGAACGCCGTCGCCAGACCGGCCGGGCCGCCGCCGATAACGGCAACGTTGCGCTCGCCGTCGTTGGCGATGGCCTGGGCGCGCAGCTTGGGCAGCACGGCGGTCATGGCCTCGCGGGCGGCCTTGAGCTTGCTGGCGCGGATCTGGGCGCCCTCGGGCTCGTAGAACGCACGCTCGCAAGCACGGCCGCAGGGATGCGGGCAGATGGTGCCGGTGATAAACGGCAGGGCGTTGCGCTCGATGATGATGTTGAGCGCGTCCTCGTAGCGGCCCTCATCCACTGCCGCCAGGTAGGCGGGAATATCCTGCTGGATGGGGCAGCTCGTGCGGCACGGCGTGGTAAAGCAGTCGGAAAGCGGGCTCTTGCCGGCGACCTTGCGGTCGGGCAGCGGGCGCAGCGGCTTCTTGTAGAGCGGGTTGGTGAGCGAGTCGGTCTGGATCGCGGTCACGGCGTCGAGCGAGACGCCCTCAAACGGCTTGCCGTCCAGATCGGCAAACTCGCCGGCCATCTGGCTAAAGCGCTCGTAACCGCCGGGCTTGAGCACGTCGGTCGCCAGGGTGACGGGCCAAATGCCGGCATCGTACAGGGCGCGGATGTTGTAGACCGTGGCGCCGCCGGAGTAGCTGATGCGCAGCTTGCCGTCGAACTGCTCGGTAATGCGGCGGGCGGCCTCGATAGTCAGCGAGAACAGCGAACGGCCCGACATGTACATCTCGGTGGAGGGCAGCTCGTTTCTCGTCACGTCGACGGGGAAGGTGTTGGTGAGCTTGACGCCAAACTCCAGGCCGCGCTCGGCGCACAGGGCAATCAGGCGCTCGAACATAGGCACGGCATCGGCCCACTGTAGATCCTCGCGGAAGTGCGTGTCATCGAAGACGATGTAGTCAAAGCCCAGCTCGTTGAGGCGCTGGCGGGCAAACTCATAACCCAGCAGCGTGGGGTTGCACTTGATGTAGGTGTTGAGGCCCTTCTCGGTGATGAGGTAGGTCGCGATGCGCTCGATCTCCGCCGGCGGGCAGCCGTGCAGGGTGGACTCGGTGATGGAGTTGGAGACGCGTGCCGGGATGGACTCGACAAACGCGGCGTCGACATGCTCAAACTTGTCCAGGTTGGCAAGCGCCCATGCGCGGCACTCGTTCCAGACGTCGGAGCCGCTGGCATCCTTCATGCCCTCGATGTAGGCATCGACCTTGGGGCTCTTGATGCCCTCCAGGTCATAACCCACGGACATGTTGAAGGCAAAACCGTCCGGGCTTCCCAGGCCGTACTCGCGAGCGATCAGGTGGCAGGCGAACCATGCCTTCACGTACTCGGCAAAGGCCTGCGGAACCTCGAGCTCGGTCGACCACTCGCAGTTGTAGCACTCGTCCTGCGCCACGATGCAGGGCTTGTTCACACACTTGGAGAGCTCCTCGCCGTCCATGACCTGAACGGTCTTGAGCTCAAAGAAGCGGGAACCGGCCACATAAGAGGCCACGATGTTCTGGGCCAGCTGCGTATTGGGACCGGCGGCCGGGCCAAACGGAGTCTCGATGCGCTCGTCAAAAATGGGAAGCGCGCCCTCCTGGTTGGTCGTGACCATCTTACGCACGCCAAAGATGGCGTCCTGGGTCTTGTGCTCCTCGATGATCCAGTTCATCAGCTGCGAAAACGGGATCGGCCTCATGATGTCGCTCATAATGAGCTCCTCTCTGTAACGCCCGGCGAGACCGCGCGACGGGCGCAAATACGGTGTAGCGCTAGCACAGCGCCGGCGACCCCGCGGAGGCCGCCTATACGCGCGTCGAACGCGGCGAAACATCCGACGCGCGTGAATCTACTTGTAATTAGTAGGTGCGTTCGTTGAGCGTGCTCCAGAGCTTCTTGGACTCAGCCATGGTCCACGCGTTGATCTTGTCCTCATCAATGCCAACGAACTCGCGATCCTTGTACAGGACGCGGCCGTTGATGATGGTGGTGCGGCAGTTTTTGCCCATCATGCCAAAGAGCATGTGGCCGTCGATGTTCTCCTCGCTCAGCGGCGTAAAGGGCTTGTAGTCCATGACGATGACGTCGGCGGCAGCGCCGGCCTCGAGCACACCGAGCTTGCGATCGAAGTACTTGCTGGCCATCTTGGCGTTGTTCTCGAACAGCATCGTCATTGCCTCGCACCAGCCCACGTTGGGCATAGCGGCGTTGTGACGCTGAATGATCAGGAAGACCTTGAGGCTCTCGAGCATATCGTGGGTGTAGGCATCGGTGCCCATGCACACGGGGATGCCGCGGCGGAAGAACTCGAGCACGGGGGCGCAGCCTACGGCGTTGCCCATATTGGATTCTGGGTTGTTGACGAGCCAGGTGCCGGACTCCTTGACGATATCCATCTCGGCAGGCGTCACGTGGATGCAGTGGCCGAGCATGGTGTCGGGACCCAGCAGGTTGTGCTGCAGCAGGCGCTCGACGGGGCTGATACCACCGCGGTTGAGGCGGGAATCCCACACGTCGTTCATGCCCTCGCACACATGGATGTGGAAGCCGGTCAGGCCGTTGTTGGCCTCGGCCATCTTATCCATGGTCTCGTCCGAAAGTGTAAAGGTGGCATGTCCGCCAAACATGGCAGCGATCATGTGGTTGTCGTTGTCGCGACGCTCCTTGGCGGCCCACTGGGCAAATTCGGCGTTCTCGGCAATGGCCTGGTCGCATTTTTCCTGGCCGCGGCGATCGGAGACCTCGTAGCACAGGCACGAACGCATGCCCAGCTCCTGAGCTGCATCCTTAATGGTAAAGAGGCTTCCCGGGATCTCGCAGAAGCTCGCGTGGTGGTCGAAGATCGTGGTGACACCATCGCGAATGGAGTCCAGAATCGTGGCATAGGCGCTTGCCTTGGTGCCGTCGAGTGTCAGATTGTCGTCGATCTTCCACCACTGCTGCTCAAGATTCTCCAGGAAGTTGGTGGGGTTGCAGCCCTTAATGGCAAGGCCGCGGGCCAGACCCGAGTAGATGTGGGTGTGGCAGTTGATGAGTCCGGGCATGATGAGGTTGCCCTGGGCATCGACGTACTCGGCATCCGGGTACTTGGCCTTGAGCTCGCACTCGGGACCTACTTCGACGATCGTATCTCCGTCAATGGCGACCGCACCGTTTGGAATGAACGGGGCCTGAGCATTGCGGGTAAAGACGGAACCGTTAGCGACCAGAAGCATAAATGCTCCCTTCAACATCAGGGGCGGGGTTTGACACCTCTGACATGGCGGAGTGCGAAGCGCCGGCCTACACCGGAAACGGGCCCTCTCCCGTCAACGCTTCACCAAAGGGACAAACCCTTTGAAGTGCGGCTTGGCACCGCATGACGTCGGCGGACGAGGCGATGCGCCCGCCGACGAATAGCACCGAATTGGTTACTTCTTGCTCTCGGGCAAGACCAGATCCACGGCAGCGTCCTTGGCAGCATCGATGTGCTGAGCCACGACCGGCGTCTGCGGAAGGATCAGGTTAAGGACAATGGCCATGATGGCGGTGGGGGTTACGGCATTGGAGCCGATGACGGTGGGCACCCAGGTGGGCATACCCTCACCGGCAAGGCAACCGCTGGCCATCCAGATACCCAGGCCAAAGACGACGGAGGTACCGACGATGGTGGTGGTGCGCTGCGTGAGGCCCTCGCGGGTGAACATGCGCACGCCGTTCATGGTGATGGTGCCAAAGACGCCGACGGTCGCGCCGCCGATGACGGGCTGCGGGATAGCGGAAAGGACGGCAGAGAGCTGCGGGAACAGGCCGGCGATGGCAAAGACGGCCGCGATGATCACAAAGACCCACTTGTTGACGACCTTGTTGGAGCAGATGATGCCCACGTTCTGGCCAAGGGCGCTGGTGGGAAGACCGCCCAGCAGGCCGCCGACCATAGAGGTGAGGCCCTGGGACACGATAGCGCCGGAGAGCTCGCGCTCGGTGGGCATACGGTCGATGGAGCCCAGGCAGGCGGCAGAGACGTCGCCGATAACCTGGATGGCAACCATGGGGAACACGACGGCAAGGGTAATGCAGACCTCGGGATCAAACTCGAGCGCATAGGGCATGAGCTTGGGAAGGGCGAAGACCTGGGCGGTGGCGACGCTGGAGAAGTCGATCATGCCAAAGGGGATGGAGACGATCATACCAACGATCATGCCAAAGAACACGGATCCCAGCTTGAGCGTGCCCTTGCCAAAGTTGGCGAGCGCAAAGACCACGGCGAAGGTGATAAGAGCGACGCACCAGGCCTGCGGGGTGCCCCACAGCGGCGTACCCATACCGCCGGCCATATACTTGACAGCCGTGGGATAGAGAGAGACGCCAATGGAGAAGATGACCGTACCGGTCACGACAGGCGGGAACAGCCACTTGATCTTGCTGTAGGCCAGACCAAAGAGGACCGCGACGGCGCCGCCGACGATCTCGCCACCCAGCAGCGCACCAAAGCTAAAGCCCGAGGCACCCATGGCCTGCAGGGCCGGCAGAAACGCGAACGAAACGCCCATGACGATGGGCAGGCCGCCGCCGATGCGACGGAAGGGAGCGAAGGCCTGAAGGGCCGTGTCGATCGCCGAAAGAATGAGCGCGACCTGGATGATGTCGGTGCTCTGCTGGCTATTAAAGCCGTAGACGCCGGCCATGATGACAGCCGGGGTGATAATACCGGCAAACGAAGCCAGTACGTGCTGAAGGGCACACGGGATCATTTCCTTAACGGGAGGCATGCCTTCACGAGTGAACAGGGCTTCAGTGCCGTTCGTAACCGTCTCCTGGGTCATTTGACCACCAATCCTCGAAGTAGTTGTTTTCGCATCTAACGCTCTATTGTGACGCAGTGCGGGGTTGAGGTTGTGCCTTCATTGCATATCGTATTAAAGATGATTCTCATTCTCAATAATAATTTTTTGTTATCAGACCATTCTTCAGCTGAAATAACGCATTTCCGCAGGTCAGGAAAGTGTCTGGTCAAAATAACATCTAACTTTTCTTTTGGTCAACCGTTTACCGCTAAATTCCTACCGTTCGTCTGCATTACGCAATGTACCTGCGGATATACGAGATGGTGGGCAGCGTGTTACCATGAGAAAAAATTGTTATGAACATTTCCGTTTTCACCCAAAGGAGTTGCCCGTGAACGAGACCGTACGCCGCTTTTTGCCGATGGTCGATTTTCTGGAGCAGATACTCGGCAAAAACAGCGAAATCGTGCTGCACGATTTCTCGGATCCCGACCACGCCATCGTCGATATTCGCAACGGCATCGTGAGCGGCCGCAAGGTCGGCGGTCCCGCCACCGATCTGGCACTCAAGATCATGCACGACCCCAAGTATCGCGACCTGCCGTTTATTACGGGCTACGAGGGGCGCGGTGCCGGCGGCAAGACGTTGGAGTCAGCGACGTACTTTATCCGCGAGAATGACGAGATCGTCGGTATGCTCTGCGTCAACACCGACCTCTCGACCGTGCGCTCCATCAACGCCATGGCGCAGCAGCTCATGGCGTGCTTCGACGCGGCGCCGACGCGCACGGAGCCCGCCCCTATCGAGGTCGAAAGCCTTTCGGAGTCCACACAGGAGCTCATCGACCGCAGTATTGCCGAGCTGCTGAGCGCGCGAGGGCTGGATGTAGCGTCGCTTGGTCAGAGCGACCGCGTGGACGTCATGCGCCACCTCAACGGCAACGGGGTGTTCATGCTCAAGGGTGCCGTGGCCTGCGCCGCCACCGCACTGGGCATCTCGGAGCCCAGCGTCTACCGCTACCTGCAAAAAGTCCGCAAGGAGGGCTAACCCGCTGATCCCTTGGGGACGGAGGAAAACGGATCATTTTGCCGCATCGCCTGACAAAAGACCCTGCAGTTCACACGCGCTGCAGGGTCTTTTTGCATGTCATGTTTAGTTGTTGCCAACGCCTTAGAGAGCGGCGACGACCTCGATCTCAACCAGACCGCCGGCCGGAAGGGCGGCAACCTGGAAAGCGCTGCGCGCGGGGAACGGAGCCTCGAACTTGGAAGCGTAGATCTCGTTCACGGCAGCGAAGTCGGCGATGTCGGCCAGGTAGACCGTGGTCTTGACGACATCGGCAAAGGTGGCGCCGGCAGCGGTCAGCAGCGCCTCGACGTTAGCAAGGGACTGCTTAGCCTGGGCCTCGACGCCCTCGGGCATCTTGCCGGTTGCGGGGTCGATGCCCAGCTGGCCGGACAGGAACACCATGTTGCCGGTCTGGATGCCGGGGGAATACGGGCCGATGGCTGCGGGTGCGTTATCGGAAGACACGACGGTCTTGCTCATGTTTTTCTCCTTACGATCAGATAGAGAGCGTGAGCGCGGCGTTCACACCGGGAGGCACAATTCGGTCTGAACACCGCGCTTGATTTGGGATGGTACTCAAGGTTTCCGCGCGATGCAAGATTATTATCACGTTGCGAGAATAATTTATCGCCCAACGGCGCCTGTCGGCCGCTGAACGGCATGACCGGACGGTGAAGTTCGAAATGATCCGTTTCCCTCCGTCCCCATCGGATCAGGCAATCCATAGGGGACGGAGGGAAAAGGATCATTTTTGCTGCAAGGGCTGCTGAAGACTTTATCCTGCTTGGGCCACAGGGCTCGTCCACCGCAACAGCACCACTATACTTTTGAGTATCTGAGCATTTTGAAAGGCAGGATATGACCGCAACCGCCAGTCGAACCACCAACCGCAGACCCGAGCTTTTGGCGCCCGCTGGAGGGCCTGAGCCCTTTGCCGCCGCACTCGCCGCCGGGGCAGACGCCATCTACTGCGGCATGGGCAGCTTCAACGCCCGCCGCAAGGCCACCAACTTTACCGACGAGGCCTTTGAGCAAGCCTGCCGAGCCGCACATCTAGCCGGGTCGCGCGTCTACGTCACGGTCAACATCGTCATCAAGCAGTCCGAGATGGCCGATGCGCTGCAACTCATCCATCGCTGCTCCACGCTGGGCGCCGATGCCTTCATCATCCAGGACTGGGGCCTGTTCTTTGAGGTCAAGCGCACGATGCCCGGCATCGAGACGCACATCTCAACCCAAGCAAACATCCACGACGACCGCGGAACCCTTTGGTGCCGCGAGCAGGGCGCCGACCGCGTGACCCTCTCGCGCGAGCTTTCCATCGACGAGATTGCCGCCATTCATGATGCCGCGCCCGATGTGGACCTTGAGGTCTTTAGCCATGGCGCCATCTGCTTTTGCTACTCGGGCCTGTGCCTGCTTTCGAGCTTTGCCATGGCGGGACGATCGGCCAACCGTGGCATGTGCGCCCAGCCCTGCCGCCTGCCCTACGAGCTGATCGACGAGAACGGCCGCGCGCTCTCCCCCGCCGGCCGCGAGCGTGCGCTATGCCCGCGCGACACCAACACTTCGCAGCTTGTTCGCCGTCTGTATGACGCCGGTGCCGCATCGCTCAAGCTCGAGGGCCGCATGAAGGCGCCCGATTACGTGTACTCCATCGTTGATGTGTATCGTCACGAAATTGACGACATGCTATCCGGAGCCACCGTTGCCAAGGACGAGGAAGCCGCCCGCCAGCGCCAGCTCAAGCGCTGCTTCAACCGCGACTTTACGCACGCCTATCAGGACGGCACCTCGGGCGACGAGATGATGAGCTACGAGCGCTCCAACAACCGCGGCCAGATCGTGGGCACGGTACTGGGCAGCCGCCCGGCCAACCGCGATGTGCGTGGCCTCAAGCCCGACGACCGCCGTCGCCGCGCCGCCATCGCTCGCATTGAGCTGTTTGAACCCGTGGGCAAGGGCGACTTGTTGGAACTTCGCCACGATGACGAGTTCGACCAGTTCCTAACCACTATCGCTACCGATGATGCCGCCGCCGGTGACATCATCGAGTGTCGCGTGCCCCGCAGCATGCCCGAGGGCTGCCGCGTGCGCGTCATCCGCAGCCAGCGCGCCATCGATGCCGCCGGCGCCGCGCTCAAACGCGATGTGCTGCGCCGCCGAGCTGTTGATGTGTCCGTCGTGGCGCGTCTGGGCGAGCCGTTTACCGTCACACTCACCTGCTGTGACAACCCCGCGCCCACCGCCACCGCCACAGGCTTCACCGTCGAGGCCGCCAAGACCCGCGCCGTCGAGGCGGCAGACCTGGTTGAGCATGTAGGCCGCATGGGTTCCTCGCCCTTTGAGGCAGCGAGCTTTGACGTTTCGCTCGACGCCGGCTGCGGTATGGGCTTCTCCGCCGTGCACAAGGTGCGCGCCGCTGCCTGTAAAGCATTGGAGGAGGCCATTCTGTCGCCGTACGAGGAACGCGCGAAAACGCTCGAGCTGCCGGTGCTCGACAAATGTACGCGCGCCATGCCCGAGCATTACCGTGACGAGCCGCAAATCTGCGCCGCCGTCACCACGCTCGAAGCCGCCGAGGCAGCTCGTGCCGAGGGCGCCACGCGCATCTACATGACCACCGATGCGCTCGAGGCTGTCGGACTCTCCCCTGCCGATGCATTTGAGCAGGGCATCATACCCGTACTCGACGAGGTCTGCCGCGCCGTCGACCACGAGCGCGTCGATACCTGGATCAATGCTGGGGCCACCGTCGCCGTCGGCAATATCTCCGAGCTCGCCGTAGCCGCGCAGGCCGGCGCCACGGCCGAGATTCGCTCTTGCCTGCCGGTGCACAACACGCCCTGCATGGAGGCGCTTGCTGAGCGCGGCGCCGGTGCGTTTTGGCTCTCGCCCGAAATCACGCTCGACGAGATTGTCTCGCTCGGCGCCGCCGCGCCCGCGGCTCTGGGCATCACCGTTTTTGGCCGCCCGCGCGTCATGACGAGCGAGCACTGCATTCTGCAGGTCGCCAACGGCTGCATCCACGATTGCGCCAACTGCCGCCTGCGTGCCCGCAAGCTCTCGCTCAAGAATATCGACGGAAAGGTCATGCCCGTTCGCACCGACATCCACGGCCGCTCTCGCCTGTACGATGCTTATCCCATCGACCTTACGCCGCAGGTTCCTCAGCTGCTCGACGCCGGCGTGCGTCGTCTCATGGTGGACGGAACGCTGCTCGAGGCGGATGAGGTGGGTCGTGCCGTCGCCCGCGTCCGTCGCGCCGTCGAGGCGGCTCAAGCCGGCCGCAAGCCCGCCGCCCGCCTGCGCGGCGCCACCTCGGGCTGCATGTTTGTGGGAATCAGCTAACCGAAAGGCTTACACGTGAACGAAGAACCTCAAGTCCTCTACTGCGACGCCTGGCTCATGGCCATCGACAAGCCCGCCGGCATGATCGTCCACGGCGACGGCACCGGCGAGCGCACGCTCACCGACTACGCCAGCGATCTGCTGCTGGCGATGGGCGACGGCTTTGCCGCGACCGACATGCAGCCGCTTAACCGCCTGGACCGCGACACCACCGGCGTGGTGCTGTTCTCGCTCGACAAGCAGACGCAGCCCGCCTTTGACCAGATGGTCATCGACCACGCTTTCGAAAAGCACTACCTGGCGCTCGCCGAGGGCAAGATCGACTGGAACGAAAAGCTCATCGACAAGCCCATCGCCCGCGACCGTCACGACAGCCGAAAGATGCGCGTCGGCGCCAGCGGCAAGCCGTCTCAAACGCGCGTGAAGGTGCTCAAGCGTCTTAAGAGCCGTCGTGGCCTGCCCACGCGCTCGTATATCGATGTCGAGCTGCTCACCGGCCGCAAGCACCAAATCCGTGTGCATCTGGCGAGCGAGCGTCATCCCCTGGTTGGCGACGACCTGTACGGCACGCCGCGTCCTTGCGGCCTCATGCTCCACGCCCACAGCGTGTCCTTTACGCATCCCGTAACCGGTGAGCACATCCACATCGAAGCCCCCTGCCCCTGGGAGCCCTAAACCACCACAATGGGGACAGGCACCTTTGTGGTGGTTTAGGCCGCGATGGTTCTACCGTGTCGCAAAAGATCTCAATCTGTAACAGTTAGAACCCATTTCCCGGTCTATCTGTTACAGATCGAGACATTCGAATCCCCCTTAAGGGAAAATCTCAATCTGTAACAGTAGCTCGGCAAAATCAGTCCCAGATGTTACAGATTGAGACAAAGGGACGGCGCGGTTCGGAAGTATCTCAATCTGTAACACCTAGCCCACTTTTAACGGTCCAGTTGTTACAGACTTAGACAAACCGGCAGACAACGAAAGCGGCAACGCCCGTGATGGACGTTGCCGCTTTTCTATTGAGAAAACTACTCGGTTTTCGTTACTAACCACCACAATGGGGACAGGCACCTTCGTGGTGGTTTTGGCCTTGTCTCGCTGTTAGACAGTGATGACGTTGTCCATTGCCCGGTACTTGGCGGGGACCTCGCCTGCGGTAATAATCGTTGCGTCGCGGAAGTCCGCGAACTTGACGGGCGCCACCATGCCAAATTTACTGGCGTCCGAGATTACGAAGCGTTTGGCGGTATGGCGCATCGAGATACGCTTGACCTGTGCTTCCTCGATATCCGGTGTGGTGAGACCTTGCTCGGCCGCGATGCCGTTGGATCCCCAAAAGCCGCAGTTGAAGTTATAGCGGTCCAGGGTTGCCAAGGCATCGGGGCCAACGAGCGCCTCGGTCTCGGGTTTGAGCTCGCCGCCCAGCACCACGGTACGCATGCCGCGCAAAGCAAGGTGCTGAGCATGGAGCACGGAATCGGTCACATAGGTGACGCCGTCGAGACGCGGAAGATGCTCGATGAGCTTGAGGGTCGTTGAGCCCGAATCGATATACACAAAGCTATCGGGCTCCACCAGGGCCGCGGCACGAGCACAGATGCGCTCCTTGTCATCGTTATGGAGATCACTGCGTTCGCTGATCGTCAAGTCGCGCGTCACGTGCGCGCGCTCCAGACTCGTCGCACCTCCGTGCACCTTGGCGACACGGTGCGCGCGGTCGAGCGTTTGCAAGTCACGGCGAATGGTGGACGGTGTCACGCCCAGGGCCTCGGCAAGTTCCGGCACGGTAACCGAGCCGGCCTGCTGCACCATCGACACGATCGCATTGAGCCTATCTTCCGCAAGCATCGCTTACTCCTCCTCGGGGTAGACGACTCCCCAATCGGCGCGGAGCTTGGTCATGAGCTCCATCACATCAGAAGCATAATCCAGAAGCTCACGCTTGGAATCGTCGCCGGCGACGGCCTGCTCGAGGTCAGCCATCTCGTAGCACAGGGCATAAGCCTCGGTGCCAGCGTGGACCTCCTCACGGCGACCGTCCGCAGTCCACACGATGGTCGCATGGTCGGCGCGCGGATACTCGTTGACCTCGATATAGCACTTGCCGAAGCTAATGACCGAACGCTTGGGCTGCTTGGAGTGGAGCGTGAGGCTCACCACGCCCAGCTGCTGTTCGGCATTACGGCAGACGATGCCGCCTGCAACGTCAACACCGGTCTCGCAGGTGTTGCCCAGCGAAACGACCTCAGCGGGCTGGCTTGCCATAAAGAGACGCATGACGGACAGGGCATACACGCCAATATCGAGCATGGCACCGCCAGCAAGGTTGCGGTTGTAGAAGCGATTGGTCAGATCGCCGTACTCCTTATAGCTACCAAAGTTGAGCTGAGCAAGGTTCATACGGCCAAAGTCGCCCGCATCCATGCGACGGCGCAGCTCCTGATACAGCGGCATGTGGAGCACCGTGGTGGCATCCATAAGAACCACGTTGTGCTCGTCGGCGATGGCACGGGCCTCGTCAAGCTCGGCGGAATTGAGGGTAATGGCCTTCTCGCAGAGCACGTGCTTGCCGGCGGCCAGCGCAGCACGCAGATAGGTGATATGCGTGTTGTGCGGCGTGGTGATATAGACGGCGTCGATGTCCGGATCGGCGTAGAGGTCCTCGACCGTCTCGTACACCTTCTCGACGCCATACTGCTCGGCAAAAGCCTGGGCTTTGGAAAGCGTACGGTTGGCGACACCGGCGAGCTTGCGGCCGGCCAGCGCGAGGGACTGGGCCATTTGGTTGGCGATAACACCGCACCCGATCACTGCCCAACGAAGCTCGGGAGCCGTAAAGATGTCGTTTGGGAACGGCTGATTCTGGACCGAGGCAAACGCCGCCTTTGCGGCTGCCTCGGCGTCGAGCGGAGCCTGTTTGGAATCTGCCATGATGTGCCTCCTGAGTCATCGGAAGTCCTTCATTTCTAACAACCCTATAGTCGCACAATTGCGCGCGTATCTGCTCGTGTTTGCGTATTTATTTGTTTATCGGTCATTATTTAGCCATATTTTGCACATTTTTACGCGGTCATACGCATTAACACGCAATGCTATGCGCGATAATGCGCATGCGAGGATCCTTGTAAAGGATAAAGAAGCGGAACACCAAAGCCCAAAAAGGCAGAGCAGGCTGTCTTACTCTTCCCCTCTAGGGGCATCAGGCATCAATGGACCGTCCCAAACTGCCGACACATGGGGACTGTCCCCAACTGCCGGGACTACTCATTTAAGTCTGTCCCCAATGAGCACAATCACTCATGTAAGTCTGTCCCCAATGAGTATTTAAGTCTGTCCCCAATGAGTGGGGATAGAAAAAGGCCCGGGTGCCGTGGCATCCGGGCCTTTGCTAGCAACTTGATGTTGCGGGCAGCTTAGAACTTGTGGCCGCACTTCTTGCAGACGCGCAGCTTGTTCTTGCCGTCCTTCTCGTGACCGACGCGGGTAACCTTACCGCACTCGGGGCAAACGAGATTGACGTTGGAGGCGTCGATGGGAGCCTCCTGCGAAACGATGCCGCCCTGCTGGTTGGCAGCGTTGGGCTTGACGGCCTTCTTGACGACCGAAACGCCCTCGACAACGACCTTGTTCTCGGCGGGGAGAGCACGCAGGACAACGCCCTGCTTGCCGCGATCCTTACCAGAGAGAACCTGGACCTTATCGCCCTTCTTGATATACATATATCTCCCCTAACTACAGGGTCTCGGGAGCGAGCGAGACGATCTTCATGTACTTCTTGTCACGAAGCTCGCGAGCGACGGGCCCGAAGATACGGGTACCGACGGGCGAACCATCGTTGTTGATGACAACGCAGGCGTTCTCATCAAAGCGAATGTAGGAGCCATCCTTGCGGCGGATCTCCTTAACGGTGCGAACGACGACGCAACGGACAACGTCCTTCTTCTTGACGTTGGCGCCAGGGGTAGCCTCCTGGACAGCACCGATGAACACATCGCCGATGCCTGCATAACGACGCTTGGAACCGCCAAGCACCTTGATGCAGCGAATCTTGCGAGCGCCGGAGTTGTCGGCGACGTTCAGCATGGTTTGCATCTGAATCATGGTAGATGTTCCTCCGAACTAAGAACCGAAGAGAGGTGCGCAGCCTTTAGACGGCCTGTGGTATGCAAGCCAGGCATACGCACATCTTCGGAAACGTACAAGTCGTAAGAGCGACTGTTTATTTAGCGCGTTCGACGACCTCGATGAGGCGCCAACGCTTCATCTTGGACATAGGACGGGTCTCCATAACGCGGACGGTGTCGCCCACGCCAGCCGTGCACTCCTCGTCGTGAGCGTGCAGCTTCTTGGAGCTGGTCATCATCTTGCCGTACTTGGGGTGACGCTTGCGCTCGGTGATGGTGACGACAATGGTCTTGGCACCGGAGACGGAGGTAACGACACCCGTACGGACCTTACGCGAGTTACGCGAATCAGTCATGTTCTCTCCTTAGGTCCTACTCGGCGACAGCGGACTTCTCCGCTGCGATCTCGCGGGCGCGCTGCTCCGTGAGGACGCGAGCGATGTCCTTCTTCACGGTGTTGACGCGAGCGGTGTTGTCCAGCTGGCTGGTGGCCATCTGGAAACGAAGGTTAAAGAGCTCGGCGCGCATTTCCTTCAGCTTCTCAACGAGCTGAGCGTCCGAGAGCTCACGAATCTCTGCGGGCTTCATTAGTTCTCCTCCTTGGCGGCGGCGGCGTCCTCAGCAGCCCACTTGGCCTCGAGAGCGGCCTCCTCAGCCATCTCCTTCTCGATGCGCTGCTCAGCGTTCTTAGCAGCAACAATCTTGGTCTTGATGGGAAGCTTGTGCTGTGCAAGACGCAGAGCCTCGCGAGCGACCTCCTCGGGCACGCCCTTGACCTCGAACATGATGCGGCCGGGCTTGACGACGGCCACCCACTCCTCGGGGTTACCCTTACCAGAACCCATGCGAGTCTCGGCAGGCTTCTTGGTGATGGGCTTATCGGGGAAGATCGTGATGTAGACACGACCGCCACGCTTCATGTAGCGGGTCATGGCAATACGAGCGGCCTCGATCTGACGGTTGGTGATCCAATGGGCCTCGAGAGCCTGGATACCAAACTCGCCGAAATGCAGCTCGGTATTACCCTTGGCCTGGCCCTTCATGGAGCCACGCTGCACCTTGCGGTGAAGAATACGCTTAGGGGCAAGCACTACTGACCCCTCCTCTCGGAGTTACGACGACGAGGACGGGAAGAGCCCTCGAGTGCAGGGTTGGGAACAGGCTGGCCCGGGAGCTTCTCGCCCAGGTAGATCCAGACCTTCACGCCGCAAGCGCCCATGGTGGTGCTGGCGACAGCCGTGCCGTAGTCGATCTTGGCACGGAGGGTGTGCAGAGGCACGCGACCCTCGCGGTACCACTCACGACGGCCCATCTCGGCGCCGCCGAGACGACCGGAGCACTGGATACGGATGCCCTTAGCGCCGGCCTTGCGGGCGGACTGGACAGCCTTGCGCATAGCGCGACGGAAGGCAACGCGGCCCTCGAGCTGCTCGGCGATAGACTGAGCAACGAGGTTGGCGTCGAGCTCGGGGCGCTTGATCTCGACAACGTCGACGGAGAGCTGGCCCTTGGAGACGCCAGCGACCTTCTCGAGCTCGGTGCGGAGGGTATCGATCTCGGCACCCTTCTTACCGATGACAACGCCGGGGCGAGCGGTGAGGATGATGACCTTCACCTTGTCGCCAGCGCGCTCGATCTCGACGCGGGAGACAGCTGCGCGGGAAAGACGCTTCTCGAGGTACTTGCGGATCTCGAGATCGTTACCGAGGGTCTTAGCGTAATCCTTCTCTGCGAACCAGCGGGAGCGCCAGTTCTCGGTGATGCCAAGACGGAAGCCGGTGGGGTAGACTTTCTGACCCATACAGCTTTACGCCTCCTTTCGAGGAGCAACGACGACGGTGATGTGGGAAGTACGCTTCAGAATACGAGAAGCGGAACCCTTGGCGCGGGGACGGATGCGCTTAAGCGTCGGACCCTCGTCAACATAGGCAGCGGCGACAACCAGGTTGTCGGCACGCAGACCGTTGTTGTTCTCGGCGTTCGCAACGGCGGAACGGAGAACCTTCTCGACATCCACGGCGACGGCGCGGTCGCAGAAGTGGAGGATGTCGAAGGCCTGAGCGACAGGCTTGCGGCGGATCAGATCGACCACCAGGCGGGCCTTGCTGGGGGAAACACGCACGTACTTAGCGACGGCGCGAACCTCGGTGGCCTCAGTTTCAATAGACTTAGTTGCCATTTACGGTTAACCCCCTATTTGGCCTTGTGGCCACGGAACGTACGAGTCGGCGCGAACTCGCCGAGCTTGTGACCAACCATGGACTCGGTAACATACACGGGCACATGCTTGCGGCCGTCGTGGACGGCGATGGTGTGACCAACCATCTCGGGGAAGATGGTGGACGCGCGGGACCAAGTCTTCACGACGTCCTTCTTGCCAGCCTCGTTCATCGCGGTGATACGCGAGAGAAGGCGAGTCTCCACGAACGGGCCCTTTTTGAGACTTCTGCTCATAAGTGCTTTCTCCTAAAACTCGGTATCCGAAATTACTTCTTACGGCGACGAATGATGTGCTGGTTCGAGACCTTCTTCTTCTTGCGCGTACGAAGGCCCTTCGTCGGCTTACCCCAGGGGGTAACAGAGGGACGACCAGAGGTGTGGTTCTTGCCCTCGCCACCGCCGTGCGGGTGGTCGACAGGGTTCATGACGGTACCGCGGACGGTCGGGCGCACGTTCATGTGACGCTTACGGCCGGCCTTGCCGATGACGATGTTGGAGTGATCGGCGTTGCCGACCTCACCGACGGTGGCGCGGCAGGTAACGAGGATGCGGCGCATCTCGGAGGAAGGCATACGGACGATGGCGTACTTGCCCTCCTTACCCATCAGCTGGCAGGAGTTACCGGCGGAACGGGCGATAGCAGCGCCCTTGCCCGGCTGGAACTCGACGGCGTGGATGAGCGTACCGACGGGGATGTCGGCGAGGGGCAGAGCGTTGCCCGGCTTGATGTCGGCGTCAGAACCGGACATGATGGTCTGACCGACCTCGAGACCCTTGGGGGCCAGGATGTAGCGCTTCTCACCGTCAGCGTAGTGCAGCAGAGCGATGCGGGCGGAACGGTTCGGATCGTACTCGATCGTGGCAACCTTGGCGGGCACGCCGTCCTTGTTGCGCTTGAAGTCGATCACGCGGTAACGACGCTTCACGCCGCCGCCCTGGTGGCGGGTAGTGATGCGGCCGTTGTTGTTACGACCGGCCTTCTTGGGCAGGGGCTCGAGAAGAGACTTCTCGGGCTTGGTGCAGGTGATCTCGGAGAAGTCGGAGATCGTCTGCCAACGCCTACCAGCGGAGGTCGGCTTAAGGTGCTTTACAGCCATTACAATCCCTTTCAATAGGAATCCGTTAGCCATCGCAGACAGGGATTCGAGGTTCTGCCTCGGGTGCGATGACACCGGACGTATACACGGTTCCGGGCGTGTCCATTTTATACGCCCAAAACCTTGAGCTCTCGCCTCCCCTTTTTGGGAGGCATGAGCTCACTCAACAGCAGCGAGTCTTAGGCCTGGTTGCCAAAGACCTCGATGGTGTCGCCCTCGGCCAGCGTGACGATGGCCTTCTTCCAAGAACGGGTCTTGCCGGCGACATAGCGCACGCGCTTGGTCTTGGGCTTGACCGTCAGGGTGTTCACGCGAACGACCTTGACGCCGAAGATCTCCTCGACAGCGTCCTTGATCTGATACTTGTTAGCATCCTTGGCGACCTCGAACGTGTACTTGTTCAGCTCCATGCCGGAGAAGGAACGCTCGGACACGATCGGACGGATGATGATCTCGTGGGCGGTCATTTATGCAAGCACCTCCCCGAAGTGAGCGGCGATGTCGGCGGGCATCAGCACAGCGTTGTTGTTGACGAGATCGTAGGTGTTGGCCTCGTCGGCAGTGATGATGAACGTCTTGGGAATGTTGCGGAACGACAGGTAGGCGTTGACGTCCTCATCGCGAACGATGATGGTCAGACGCTTGCCCTCAAGGCCGAGAGCCTTGAGCATGGCGACGGCAGCCTTGGTGGAAGGCTTCTCGAAGCCGTAGTCGTCGACGAGCACGAGCTCGCCATCGGCCAGCTTGGCGGACAGCGCGGAGCGCATAGCCAGCTTGACCTCCTTGTTGTTCATACGCTTAGCGTAGGAACGGGGCTTGGGGGCGAAGACAACGCCACCGTGACGCCACTGGGCAGCACGGATGGAACCCTGGCGGGCACGGCCGGTGCCCTTCTGACGCCAAGGCTTCTTGCCGCCACCGGAAACCTCAGAGCGGCCCTTAGCGGACTGGGTGCCCTGACGCCAAGAGGCCATCTGGCACTTGACGATGTGGTGCATAACGTGGATGTTCGGCTCGATGCCGTACACCTCAGCGGCGAGCTCGGCCTCGGCGACCTTCTTGCCCTCGCTGTTCTTTACTTCAAACTTTGCCATTTAAGTGTTCTCCTTGGTATGACGCTGGGCTAAATGGGCTGGGCCCTTAGGCCATACGGATGGCGACGAGACCATTCTTGGCACCCGGGACAGCGCCCTTGACCAAGATGAGGTTCTGCTCGGCATCGATGCGGACAACGGAAAGGTTCTTGACGGTAACGCGCTCGTTACCCATGTGACCGGCCATCTTGACGCCCTTGAGGACGCGCGCAGGATAGGCGCACTGACCGATAGAACCGGGGTGACGCTGGAAGTGAGAACCATGCGTCATAGGACCGCGGCGCTGACCCCAGCGCTTGATGCGACCCTGGAAGCCCTTACCCTTGGAGGTACCGATGACGTCGACCTTCTCGACATCAGCGAAATCAGCGACGGTGACGACCTCGCCGACCTTGTGCTCCTCGCCGTTCTCGACGCGGACCTCACGAAGGAAGCGGACAGGCTCGACGCCAGCCTTGGCGAAGTGACCAGCCATGGGCTTGTTCACGTTCTTGGCCTTGATGTCGCCGAAACCGATCTGGACGGCGTCATAGCCGTCGGTTGCCTGAGTTTTAACCTGCGAGACAGCGCAGGGGCCAGCCTGGATGACCGTGACGGGAACGACGTTGTCGTCCTCGTCCCAAACCTGGGTCATGCCAATCTTGCGGCCGAGAATCATGCTGATCAAGATATGATCCCAACTCTCGCGTGGTCTTGGGACAATGCGTACACCACCGAGCGTACGCCCCTAGAGGACCACTACTTACACGACGTGCTCCCCAGCCTTGTATTTCGCCCGGACTACCTGACAACCCTATTAAGCAGGCATTTTGTCCAGCCAGAATACTCCCCTGGTTTCACACAGCTGTTTAGTATACACGGCTGCGGGCGTATCCATCGAGATTCATATTTCACTCACATTGTTTACGCAGGTAAAGTGCGTGGCACGTTCCCAGTGTGCGGCGGAGGGGGCGGGCCTGAGACATATTAAGGTTGCTGCTCTACAGTCCTGCTCACGACGGAGAGCACATTAAGTGCTCTCCTGTTCGTGCGGAACTCGCGACAACCTTAATATGTCTCAGGCCCGCCCCCTCCGCCGCACACCGGGAACGCCACGTTGATGTCTGCTAAACCTTGCTCGCTCAGGCTAATGACTTTGTTGGGGGTCCACTATTTGCTGGAGGGTGAACTTGCATTGGGACGGTTCGCCTTCTGCTTGTGGCTTTGCCTCATCGAAATCGAAGATCATGATGGCGCAGTTGGGGAGTTTTGTTGGAAGCTCAAAGTCCTCTGGGACGGCAGCCTTGATGAATTGGCGGCTGGCGCTGCCGTGGCTTACTGCTAGAAGGGTTTCGATACCATCGGCGTCCATGATATTGGTGAGGGTGTCTACCATGCGCTCTTGCAGCGCCTGGCTTCCTTCTCCTCCGAATGGGATTAAGTCCTCGCCTGGATCCCAGACGTCGGTGGGTAGCGCGTCGTGCGGGCCCTCTTCGAAGGTGCCGTAGCAGCGCTCGATAATGCCTTCGCAGGGCTCAACGTCAGCGTCTGCGCCGAGAAGCTCGGTTGCGACAAGGCTTGCCGTGGCCATGGCTCGGCCCAAAGGGGAGGAGACCACTTTATCGGGGACGACGCCGTGGGCTTTGAGCCATGCGGCTGCCATCCCGGCTTGCTGACGGCCTAAGTCGGTGAGCGGTGAATCGCAGCGACCCTGGACCAGCTTTTTGACGTTGAACTCCGTCTGACCGTGGCGGAGTAGATACAGTTTCTTCATGCTCTCCCCTTCTGCATCAGTTGCTTTATCGGCGTGGCCTTACTCGTGGGTATGGCCTACGTAGTCTTCGTCGATCGTAATCTTGGCAATCGACTTGGGATATTCCGATTCGACCCGTTGTGCCAGCGCGTGCTTTAAGTCTTCGGCACTCATCTGCAGATCCGAGGGACGCACGCAGTCAAAGATCACGTTGGTGTGCGTAGGACCCGGCACACAGCGTAGGTCATGAATCGAGAGGCGGTTATCGATCTCCTGAGCCATGGCGTGAATGCGCAAGCGCATGCTCGCCACCTTGGGGTCATCGGTCACGATGGGATCGTAGTGAAGCGTGACGATCATGCCGTCTTCGTCCCTAAACGACTGCTCGATGTTATCGAGCGTGTCGTGGCTTTCCAGCGGGCTGGCTTCGGCCGCCATCTCGGCGTGCGCACTTGCAAACTTCCTGCCCGGGCCGTAGTCGTGAACCATCAAATCGTGAACGCCCAAAACGCCGGGATAGCTCATGATCTTGTCTCGAATGTGCTTGACCAGCTTAGGATCGGGTGACTGGCCCAAAAGCGGGCTCACCGTATCCTGGATGAGTTCAAAGCCGCTCCAGCCAATATAAGCGCCAACGGCAAGGCCGACCCATGCATCAAGATTGATGTGCGTCACCTGCGAAACAATTGCGCACGCCAGCACGGCGCCCGTAGCAAGGACATCGTTCTTGGAATCCTGCGCGGTCGCATGCAGCGTCTCGGACTCAATGCGATCGCCGAGCTTTTGGTTGAGGGCCGCCATCCACAGCTTTACAACCATCGAAAGTGCCAGGACTGCCACCAGGGCAAGCGAGAACTCGACAGGCTCCGGGTTGACAATACGCTCCACCGAGGACTTCACCAGTTCGATGCCAATAAGCAGCACGAGCGCCGCCACGACCAAACCCGAGAGATACTCGTAGCGACCGTGGCCGTAAGGATGCTCGGGGTCGGCCGGCTTGCTCGCCAGCTTAAAGCCCAGCACGCTCACGATGTTCGAGCTGGCATCGGACAGGTTGTTCATGGCATCCGCCACGATCGAAACCGATCCCGAAACCACACCAATTGCGCCCTTCGCAGCACATAGTGCCACATTGGCGAGAATACACACCACGCCCGTCAACGTGCCCACGCGCGCACGGTCGCCCTGCGCGCGCTTAACAATCCACTCGACCATCTGCATCCGCCCCCACGGTACTACCTATATATCTATTGCTCAAACGGATTGTAGTGTAGCCACTTTGTCCCCCAGATACAAAAAAGGCCGCAACCCACACGGGCCACGGCCTTGGAATATGGCAAAGGAATCGTCCTTGTGTCGCACAGGTTTACGCGCTTGCTTCGGCCACGCTCTTCGAGGTTTCGGGTGAATCGGCTCCGTCCCCCGTCGTCTGCCCCTTCGCCGGCACCACGCCAAAGCAGTAGCTCAGCGCCGCAGACACCGCAAATGCCACACCGCCGGCAGCGCAGCACCACAGCAGGTTCGAGATGCCGCCCGTGGCAAAGCCAATGACCATGAGGACATTCGTCATGCCGATGGTATAGGCCGTAACGTGGCCCACGGCTGCAACAAGGCCTCCGACGGCGCCGCCAATGGCCATGCACGTCAGGCACCTGCCATATTTAAAGCCGCAACCGTACAGCGCCGGCTCGCTTACGCCGCCAAGAACACCCGAGATTGAGTAGCCCAGCATGAGCGCCTTCTCGTCCTTATCCGCAACGCGGAGCGACGCGCCAAAAGGCATGCCCCAAACGGCGAACGTCGCCATCGTCGCGGCAATCAGGATGCACGAATCCGTTCCCACACTCATAAACTGCGCGTACGCAAGCGATAGAACGACGTTGCTGACGCCCGCTATCTTTAGGAACTCCCAGCCCGCGGCAAGCCCCATGAGCGTGAGCAGCGACACGATGCCACCGGAATTGCCAAGCATAAACATAAGCTGGCCCAACAGCATGCCCAGATAGCTGCCCGCCGGTGCCGTAATACACAGCGAAACCGGAACCACGACAAGCATGGTCGCAAACGGAACAAACGAAAACGCCACGGCCCTAGGGATAACGCGCTTAAAGAAACACTCCACTCGCCATAGCACAGGCACCGAAAGGAGAACTGGAATAACAGTCGTCGTGTAATCGTTGACCGCCGCGGGAAGCAGACCATACACGGAAGTCATCGATGCCCCCGTCGTCGATGCGGCATCGACGAGCTTGAGCAGATCGGGCGCAATCAATACGCCGCCCAGCATCATACCCAGCTGCTCCGAGCAACCGAGCTGGCGGGCGGCCGCCCAACCAAGATAGATGGGCAAAAAGTAGTAGCCGGCGTTATAGAGCCAACTGTAGAACAGGCGATAGATTTCGGAATCGGCAGACCACAGGCCCAGCATGCCTTCGCCCATAATGACGGCGACGGTGCGGAACAACGCCGCGCAGACAATAAACGGCAGCGCCGACATCATGCTTTTGGACAGATAATCGACCACGGCCATGGCGTTTGATGAAACCGACGTTGTAAACGAGGTGTTAGAAACTTGTAGCATGGAACGCCTTTCCCAATATGACATGCGGGCTGTCCCTTTGTCACATCGTGCGGTACCGACCGATTGCGCGGTACTTTTCGTAGCGGAGGTTTGTGAGGGTCGCGTCGTCGAGCTGCCCAAGCGCATCGAAGGCATCAAATGCCGAGGACATGACGGCACCGGCGATCTCCTCATGCGACAGGCCCTTATCGTCAACAATGCCGTCGATGATGCCGAGCGCCAGCAGATCGGGGGCCGTGAGCTTAAGCGCCTCGGCGGCCTCATTCGCGCGCTCGGTATCCTTCCACAGGATCGACGCACAGGCCTCGGGGCTCACGACCGAATAGGCCGAGCTCGAGAGCATCAGGATGCGGTCGGCCACGGACAGCGCCAGCGCGCCACCAGAGCCGCCCTCACCTGTCACCACCGAGACAATCGGCGTCTTAAGGCCGCTCATCTCCATGAGGTTCTGGGCAATCGCCTCACCCTGGCCGCGTTCCTCGGCACCGATGCCGCAAAACGCGCCCGAAGTATCGACCAGGCACAGAACCGGTCGACCAAATTTTTCGGCCTGGCGCATCAGGCGACGCGCTTTGCGGTAGCCCTCGGGATGTGCCATACCAAAGTTGCGACGCATGCGCTCTTTGGTCGTGGTGCCGCGCTCGATGGCGATGACCGTTACGGGGCGTCCGTCTTTCCAGCCAATGCCAGCCACCACAGCAGCGTCGTCGCCAAAGTAGCGGTCGCCGTGCAGCTCCACAAATCCATCCAGGCCCAGCGAGATCATCTCGCCTGCCGTGGCGCGATCTGCCGAGCGGGTCTGCTTGACAATCTCGAGCGCGGTTTTTGGTGCGGCCGAGCGCTTGAACAAGTGTCCCAGCTTTTTGCCGCGGCGACCCGTATGCACGATCTCATGCGGTGCCCCCAGGCCGGGCGCGCGCCCTTCGTGCAGCGCCAGCAGCTCGCCTACCGTGAGCGCAATCTCGCCACGCGGAACAACGGCATCGCAAAAGCCGTGCTCCAGCAAAAACTCGGAGCGCTGGAATCCCTTGGGCAGGCGCTTGTGCATGTTCTGCTCGATCACGCGCGGGCCGGCAAATGCCGTCAGGGCATCGGGCTCGGCCAGGATAATATCGCCCTCCATGGCAAAGCTCGCGGTTACGCCTCCGGTCGTGGGGTCAGTGAGCACCGTGATATACAGGCCGCCCGCCTCGCTATGGCGCCTAACCGCCGCAGAGATTTTGGCCATCTGCATGAGCGAGGTCACGCCCTCCTGCATGCGGGCGCCACCCGATACGGTAAAGCCAACGACCGGCAGTCCCAGCTCGGTCGCACGCTCAAATGTGCGGCAGATCTTCTCGCCCACCACGGAACCCATCGAGCCCATCATAAAGTTGGCGTCCATAAAGAAGAGCGCCGTATCGCAACCGCAGATTTTGCCCTTGCCGCACACAACGGCATCGCGCTCGCCCGAACGTTCGCTCACGCTCTTGAGCTTGTCGGCATAGCCGGGAAACGAAAGGAAGTCCTCCGGCGCCAGACTGGCATCCCATTCCTCAAACGTGCCCTCGTCAATCGTCATGCGCATGCGGTCGCGCCCGCTCACGCGAAAGTGTTTGCCGCAACGAGGGCAGACCTCGAGGTTGTCGTGCAGGCGCGCCTCATCGATCACGCGGCGGCACTCCGGGCACTTGATAAACACGTGGCGCGCGGGAAACTCGGCGCACGACTCGGTCATCGGTCCCTCGAGGACGTTGACCGTCTTCGCTTTTCTATTCATCAGCATAGAGATGCCCCATCAGATCGGTGTGATACATGCCCGACAAGAACTCGTCGTTTGCCAGCACGTCGAGCTGAAGCTCGCTGTTTTCGCTCACGCCCTCAATCACGAGCTCGCCCAGGGCCGAGCGCATCTTGCGAATGGCGCCGTCACGCGTGGGCGCACACACGATGAGCTTGCCAAGCATGGAGTCGTAGTACGGCGGAACTTTAGCACCGGTAAACATGGCGGAATCCCAGCGCACGCGCGGACCACCCGGCACACGCAACGCGGTGACCGTTCCGCATGACGGCAGAAAGTCCGGCGTTTCGGCATTGATGCGGCACTCCATGGCGTGGTTGCGGACCGGCATGTCCTCCTGCTCAAAGGGCAGAGGCTGGCCGGCTGCCACGCGCAGCTGCCACTTGACCAAGTCGGTATCGGTCACAAACTCCGTAACCGGATGCTCCACCTGCAAGCGCGTGTTCATTTCCATAAAGTAGAAATTGCCGTCGTCCGAATACAGGAACTCGATGGTACCGGCTCCTTCGTAGCCGACGGCACGAGCCAGGTCACGCGCTGCCTTGTGCATGCGAGCACGAACGTCGTCGTGTCCGTCGAGGCACGGCGCGGGGCTCTCTTCGATTAGCTTTTGGTTGCGCCGCTGCACCGAGCACTCGCGCTCGCCGAGCGAAAACACATGGCCCTGCTTATCGGCCATAATCTGTACCTCAACGTGATGCGCCGGCGCGACGAACTTCTCCATGTAGCACTCGCCGTCGCCAAAAACGGCCTCGCCCTCGGCGCGTGCTTCAATAAAGGCCTTTGCCGCATCTTCCGCGCGCTCGACCTTACGAATACCGCGACCGCCGCCGCCCGCACGCGCCTTAATAAGCACGGGGCAGCCAATGCGCTCAGCCTCGGCCGTTGCCTCCTCGGGACTTTTGAGCAAATCGCAGCCCGGCACGATGGGCACGCCCGCCGCGGCAGCCGTTCGACGTGCGGCGTCCTTGTCGCCCATGCTGTCGATCACCTTGGCCGAAGGACCAACAAACGCCAGGCCATACTTGTCGCAGTCGCGCACGAAGCTCGCCTTCTCGGAGAAAAAGCCATAGCCGGGATGAATTGCCTTAGCTCCCGACTTCACGGCACAGGTGAGCACAGCATCGTCGTTGAGGTAGCTCTCGGCAAGACGCGGGCCGCCGATGCAATACGCCTCGTCGGCAAGCTGCACGTGCAGCGCGTCCGCATCGGCCGTGGAGTAGACGGCGACGGTCTTGATGCCCATATCGCGGCACGCGCGGATAACACGGACCGCGACTTCGCCGCGGTTGGCGATGAGCACTTTGTCGAACATGAAGCCTTCCTTAACTTTCGTGCATGAGTGCAAAAGACATATCGGCGCGGCAGCAAACCTCACCGTTGACGCTCGCAGTACCCGTCGCAAAGCGGAACGGCCCGCGCGCACGCGTGATGGTGCACACCAGATCAACCGTGTCGCCCGGGCGCACCGGACGCTTAAAGCGCACCTTGTCCAGACTCGTGTAGAACGGCGTCGCGCCGCGCGCTTCCTCATCGCCCATCAGCAGCACGCAACAGTTTTGGGCGAGCATCTCGCACTGAATCACGCCGGGGACCACCGGGTTTCCCGGAAAATGCCCCTGCAAAAAGTACTCGTCACCCGTAATCGTGATCTTGCCGTGGGCCTCGTCGCCCACCAGCTCGGCTTCGTCGAGCAAAAGCATCGGCTCGCGATGCGGCAACAGCTTCTTGAGCTCTTCTTTGTTCATGGATATCACCTATCCGATTCTCATGAGGCAGCTGCCAAACTCCACGAGGTCGCCGTCGGCCACGCAGATCTCGAGCACCTCGCCGTCTGCCTCGGCCGTCACCTCGTTGAGAACCTTCATGGCCTCGATGATGCAGAGGGTCTCGCCGGCCTTGACCTTAGAGCCCACGTGCACAAACGGCTCGTCGCCCGGCGCCGGGGCAGCATAGAAAACACCGACCATGGGAGCGGTCACCTCGGTGCCCTTGGGCTCCGGTGCGGCGGCAGGTGTCTGCGCGGCGGGCTCCGGTGCGGCAGGCGCGACTGTGGGAGCTGCAACTGGAGCGGCCATAGCGCTCGGCATGGGCATGGGCACGGCAACCGGCTGTGCGGCGCTCGCGCGCTCGAGTTCGACCGCGGTGCCATCGGGCTCCTCAACGCGTACGCGCGTGAGGCCGCGGTCCTCCATAACATCGGCTATCTCGGCAAGTCTTTTGGAATCCATGCTCTAGCTCCTCGTATATCTACGCAGCGCGATGGCGGCGTTGTGCCCGCCAAAGCCTAGGTTGGTCGAAAGCGCCCAGGTAAGGTCGGCGCGAACTGCGCGATTGGGCGTGTAGTCAAGATCGCAGGCGGGATCGGGCGTGCGGTAGTTAATGGTCGGCGGCACCACGCCCTGCTCGAGCGCCATGGCGCAGGCCATGACCTCGATGGCGCCCGTGGCACCGATCATGTGGCCGGTCATCGACTTAGTCGACGAGACGTGCGCGGCGCGCGCCGCGTCCTCGCCGAGCGCACGCTTAATGCCCGCCGTCTCGGACGAATCGTTGAGCTTGGTCGATGTGCCGTGGGCATTGATGTAGAGACCCTCGGATGGCTTGACGTCGCCCTCGGTCACCGCCAGCGATATCGCGCGGGCAATGCCGGCGGCCTCGGGATCAGGGCTCGTGATGTGATAGGCATCATCGGTGTTGCCGTAGCCCACGACCTCGGCATAAATGTGCGCACCGCGCGTCTGCGCATGTTCCATGCTCTCGAGCACGAGCACGCAGGCGCCCTCGCCCATCACAAAGCCGTCGCGGTCTGCATCGAACGGACGGCAGGCCGTCGCGGGATCGGGGTTGGTGGTCAATGCGCGGCAGGACGTAAAGCCCGCAACGGCATCGGGGATAATTGCAGCCTCGGCGCCGCCCGCGAGGATCGCGTCGGCATAGCCGTGCTTGATGGCGCGGAACGCCTCGCCCACCGCATGGGCCGAGGTGGCGCACGCGGTCACCACGGGCAGGGTCGGCCCCTTTGCTTTGTGACGGATTGCGATGTTGCCCGATGCCATGTTGGGGATCATCATCGCGATCATGTAAGGCGATGCGCGGCGGGGCCCACGGTCGGCAATCGTATGGACGTTATCGACGAGCGTCGTCATGCCGCCCACGCCCGAGCCCACGTAGACGCCCAGGCGCTCGCGATCGATGGCGCCTTCGACATCAAAGCCCGCATCGTGCATTGCCTCGTCCGAAGCCGCCATCGCAAACTGAACGCAGGGGTCCAGATGCTTGGCGTCACGCTTGCCAAAGTACTCGTTGCCGTCAAAGCCCTTGACCTCGGCCGCCACCTTGACGGCAAATGCATCGGTATCGAAGTGCGTAATCGGGCCGATGCCGCACGTGCCAGCGCACATTGCCGCCCAGGTGGCAAGCGCGGTGTTGCCGAGCGGCGATACGGCACCTATGCCGGTGATTGCAACTCTCTGTTCCATCATGGTCTCCTCATCCAAGCCGTTCTTCGGCCCTGATTTCTACATCGCCATTCCGCCGTCAACGCGTACAACCTCGCCCGTAATGTAGGAAGCCGCATCGCTCGCCAAAAAGCGCACCACGCCGGCCACTTCCTCGGGGCGCGCCATGCGCTTAAGGGGAATCTGCTCCTCGGTTGCCGCACGAACCTTTTCCGAAAGCTTTGCCGTCATATCTGTCTCGACAAACCCGGGGGCGACCGCGTTCACTCGTACACCGCGGGGCGCAAGCTCGCGCGCCACCGCCTTGGTCAGGCCGATCAGGCCCGCCTTGGAGGCAGCGTAGTTGGCCTGCCCGGCATTGCCCATCAGGCCCACAACCGAGCTCATGTTGACGACGCAGCCGCCGCGCTGGCGCATAAAGGTCTTGGTGAGCGCGCGCGTCGTGTTAAACGTTCCTTTAAGGTTGACATCGAGCACGCGATCGAAGGCGTCATCGCCCATGCGCATGAGCAGGCCATCGCGGGTGATGCCAGCGTTGTTGACGAGCGCCCCCATTGTTCAAGTTGCCCATGTCATTCCTTTCGGGTTACAGCCCTGTGGACTATGCGAGCTCGTCGGCAATAGCTGCGACCTGCTCGGCCGTCTCGCACGAATACACACGAACGTCGCTCAGCGTACGCTTGACCAGGCCGGACAGCGTTTTGCCGGGGCCGACCTCAATAAATGTGTCGATGCCTTGATCCTGCAGAGCATGCAGCGTATCGACCCAGCGTACGGCATGGCTCACCTGATTGGCCAAGACATCCGATGCCGTCTGGGGATCCGCCGGATAGGGCGCCGCTGTCATATTTGCCAAAACAGGAATGAGCAACGGGGACGGCGCGTGACCGGCCTCAATATATGCGGCAAGGCCACAGGTCGCCTCGGCCATATAGGGGCTATGAAATGCACCCGACACCGCGACCTTCATGGCGCGGCCGCCAGCCTCTTTTACTAGGACGTCGAGCTCCTGCAGCGCCTCGGGCGCTCCGGCCACAACCGTCTGCTGTGGGCTGTTGTAGTTGACTGGCCAGCAGTCCTCGCCGGCCTGTTTTGCCAGGCCCTCGACTTGCGCCGCATCGAGCTTGATGACGGCGCGCATGCCGCCCGGATGGCGCTCGGCAGCCGCGGCCATCAGCGCCGCGCGCTCGCACACGAGCTCAAAGCCCGCTCGCGTATCGAACGCCCCCGCAAAGGTGAGCGCGGCGACCTCGCCCAGCGAGAATCCCGCACAGGCGGCAGGTACCACGCCGCGCTCACGCAGGGCGGCAGCCGCTGCCATGTCGTGCACGAACACGCAAGGCTGCGTGTTCTCGGTCTGCGAGAGCTCCTCCTTGGAGGCGCTCCGGCACTGCTCGCTCGTCCCCGGGCGCACCTCATCGGCAATGGCGAACACCTCGGCAGCCGCCGGCGATGTCTCGATCAAGTCGACGCCCATCGCGGGGTGCTGGGCACCCTGGCCGGCAAACAAAAACGCTACGCCACCCATGCGCACGCACCCTTCAGGACGTGCTCGGCGCCATCGACCAGGTCGTCAACGATTTCGCGTGCGCTCTGGCGCTCGTTGACCATGCCGGCAATCTGTCCACACAAAAACGAACCCTCTTCGTAGTTGCCGTCCTTGGCGGCCTTACGCAGCGCACCGGTTCCCATAGCACCGAGCTCCTCGGCACTCGCGCCGGAACCCTCGCTCTTGGCATAGGCGTTGGTGAAGGGGCTCTTGAGGGCGCGCACTGGATGTCCCGTCGAGCGACCGGTCGCACGCGTCGAAGTGTCGTTGGCCTTCAGGACCATCTCTTTGTACTGCTCCGAGACGGTGCACTCGTCTGCGACCAGAAAGCGCGTACCCACTTGCACGCCTTCGGCGCCCAGCATAAAGGCGGCCGCCACGCCGCGGCCGTCGGCAATACCGCCGGCGGCCACAACGGGAATGTCGACCGCATCGACGACCTGCGGCACCAGTGCCATCGTCGAGGTCTCGCCAATATGGCCGCCCGATTCGGTACCCTCGGCAACAACCGCCGTGGCCCCGCGACGCGCCACGAGACGCGCCAGCGCCACCGAGGCAACGACCGGGATGACCTTGATGCCCGCCTCGTTCCACGCCTTCATGTACTTGGCGGGATTGCCGGCGCCCGTCACGACGACCGGCACTCGCTCGTCAATCACGACCTGCGCGACCTCGTCGGCAAACGGGCTCATGAGCATGACGTTGACGCCAAAGGGCTTATCCGTCTTGGCGCGCAGCTCATGAATCTGGTCGCGAAGCCAGTTGGCGTCGGCGTTCATGGCCGCGATGATGCCTAAGCCACCCGCCTCGGACACTGCGGACGCCAGCGAGGCATCGGCAATCCAGGCCATACCGCCCTGGAACACGGGCTTTTCGATGCCGAGCAGATCGCAGAGAGGAGTCTTGAGCATCTCTACTTCTCCAATGCCGCCTCGACCGTATCGGCGAACTCGCCGACCGTCTTGGGGTTCTCCTCGGTATCGAGCTGGATGCCAAACTCGTCCTCGACGGCGACGAGGATCTCGACGGTGCCCAGGCTGTCGAGACCAATCTCCTCGAGCGTGGACTCGGGCTTCATCTCGACATCGTCAAGACCGGCGGTCTCGCGGATAACGTCGCAAACGCGCTCGAAGGTCTTCTGATCTGCCATGGTAGTTCTCCTTTGTTTGTGCCCTAGAGGCGTTTTTTCCTATGTGCAACTACTTCCAACGAAGCAGATAGCCACCTATATCCAGGCCGGCGCCAAATCCAACGAGGGCGATGGTGTCGCCCGCATTCAGTGCGTCGGTGCGTGCCAGACGGTCAAGCGCAAAGGGAATGCAGGCGCTCGAAATGTTGCCGGTCTCGCGCAGCGTTCGAACCACGCGCTCATCTGGCACGCCGAGGCGCTTGACCGCCTGACTCAGGATTCGTTCGTTAGCCTGATGGAATACAAAATGGTCGATGTCTTCGACCGAAATGCCCGCATCTCCCGCAAGCTTATGGACCGTGTCGCAGATGGCGTTGACGCCGAACTTGAACACGCGGCGGCCATTCATGGACAGCACGCTCTTGCTATCTGCGGAAGCCTTAAACGGCGAGGTGCCGACCAGACCGGGAACGTGTAACGTCTCGACGTCGGGCGCCGTCGAAAGCTCAACGGCAAGGGGACTGTCTCCCCCAGCCCCAATCACTGCGGCGCCTGCCCCATCGCCAAAGAGCACGCAGGTGGCGCGGTCGGTCCAGTCGAGCGCGCGCGTCATCTGCTCAGCAGCAACGATAAGCACGCGCTCGGCACGACCGCGCTCGATATAGCCCTCGGCGACATCGAGCGCAAACACGAAGCCGGCACAGGCCGCCGAGACATCGAAGGCAGGGCACGCCGCTCCTAGTCGCTCAGCAACGGCACACGCCTCAGCGGGAACAAGGTGGTCACCCGTCGTCGTCGAGCAGACGATCAGATCCAGCTGGCTCGCGTCGATTCCGGACACCTGGAGTGCCCGCTCGCTCGCCGCTACGGCAAGGTCGTCAAGTGACTCGGTGGTACAGACGTGGCGGCTCTTGATACCTGTGCGGGTAAAAATCCACTCATCCGAGGTATCGAGGAACTCAGACAGTTCGTCATTGGAAACACTGCGCTCAGGAAGCGCCGAGCCTGTTCCAAGAATCGTGAAACCCATCACTAGCCTCCTTTGAGTTGTTGACGTGTTTACATCGACCAAGAGAGGATAGCGCATTTTAGTCGTTGTTGACGTGTTAACATTAAATTGTCCAAATGCGACAAAGGCTTCACATTGTGTCTATCTCTCGACACCATTACGCGATTGCCTTATTAACTTAGGAGGTAGCAACCGTTATGGATGCCAAATTAACGATAGTCGACGTAACCGGATCGACCAACGATGACCTGCTCGAAGCAGGAAAACAGGGAGCGCCGCACGGCACAGGACTTGCCGCCCGGGCTCAAACAGCAGGACGCGGCCGGCGCGGGCACAAGTGGGACTCAACCGTCGGCAACTTATTGCTTTCGATTGTCCTGCGCCCATGCGTTAATCCTGCAAAGTTCTCTGGTCTTGCCGCCGTCAGCGGCCTAGCGGTGCTTGAAGCACTCGAAAAGCAGGGTCTTGCAAACGAGATTCGCCTTAAATGGCCCAACGACCTTGTCGCGCGAGGACGCAAGCTCGGCGGCATTCTGGTCGAGGCCGCACGCGATAACGAAGGCAAACCTTTCGCCGTCTGCGGCATTGGCGTCAATGTGAACTATGCGCCCCAAGAGGTGCCCGATGGCGGCCTGCCGGCAATCGGTCTCTCGGATCTCAACGAGAGCGTACCTGCCGTCGACATGCTCCTCGATGAGGTCTATCACGCAGTTATAGACGCTGCAGATGCCTGGGCAGAGCGCCTCAACGCCAAGGAAGAAGATGCCGGTCCGCTCGCGCCCGTCCACGACGAATATATCGCCCACCTCAATTGGATTGGGGAGCACGTTATCGCCCGTTCCCCTGCCGGCGACGAGCTGGCACGCGGCATCTTTAAAACCGTCGATGGCTTTGGTCGCGCGTGTATCGAAACGGAAGGCGGTTTGCGATCCTTCCATTTTGAGGAGGCATCGCTGCGTCCCGCGAGCGAATAGGGCGCCACAGCCAGCCGCTCGGCAGCCTTATCCGGCGGTCCAATCCCATCATGCTAAACAAAAGGGCCCCGCTACCGTAACGGCAGCGGGGCCCTTTAAGCTATGAGCGATATCGCTTAGAGCTTGATGTCGATGTCGACGCCAGCGGGGAGGTCGAGACGCATGAGCGAATCAACGGTGCCCGAGGTGGGGTCGAGGATGTCGATGAGGCGCTTGTGAGTGCGCATCTCGAACTGCTCACGGGAGTCCTTGTTCACGTGCGGCGAGCGGATAACCGTGTACAGGTTGCGCTCGGTGGGCAGGGGGACAGGACCGGAAACGCGAGCGCCGGTCTTCTGAGCGGTCTCGACGATGAGCTTCGCGGACTGATCGACGACCTCGTGATCATAGCCCTTGAGGCGAATGCGGATCTTCTGGGTAGCCAACTTAAACCTCCAAAGAGTGCGAGAGATGTTCTCGCGGATTACGTAACAGGGAGCTCGAACTTAGGCGTTCTTGCTCATGACCTCGTCCACGATGGACTTGGGCGCGGGCTCATAAGAGTCGAACTGCATCGTGTAGGATGCACGGCCCTGGGTCTGGGAGCGAAGGTCGGTAGCGTAACCGAACATCTCGCCCAGCGGCACCTTGGCACGGATGAGCTTGGTGTTCTTGCGATCCTCCATGCCCTCGATCTTGCCGCGGCGACCGGAGAGGTTGCCCATAACGTCGCCCATGTACTGCTCGGGGGTCTCGACCTCGACAGCCATGATCGGCTCGAGCAGCTGCGGATCGGACTTCTTGAGGGCGTCCTTGATAGCCATGGAACCGGCGATCTTGAAGGCGGCCTCGGAGGAGTCGACCTCGTGGTAAGAACCGTCGAACAGGGTGACCTTAACGTCGAGGACCGGGAAGCCGGCGATAACACCGGTGTTCAGGGCCTCCTGGATGCCCTTGTCGATGGACGGGATGTACTCCTTGGGCACGACGCCGCCGACGATAGCGTTGACGAACTCGTAGCCGAAGCCCTCCTCCATCTTCTCGAGCTTGATGACGGCATGGCCGTACTGACCGCGACCGCCGGACTGACGGACGAACTTGCCCTCAGCCTTCTCGACGTCGTGACCAGCGGTCTCGCGGTAGGCAACCTGGGGCTTACCAACGTTAGCGTCAACCTTGAACTCACGGAGCAGACGGTCGACGATGATCTCGAGGTGCAGCTCGCCCATGCCGGCGATGATGGTCTGGCCGGTCTCGTGGTTGGTGGACACCTGGAAGGTCGGGTCCTCCTCGGCGAGCTTGGTCAGAGCCAGGGACATCTTGTCCTGCTCGGCCTTGGTCTTGGGCTCGATGGCAACGTCGATAACGGGCTTAGCGAACTCGATCTTCTCGAGGACGATCTCCTTGCCCTCGGCGCACAGGGTGTCGCCGGTGGTGGAGTTCTTGAAGCCGACGCAAGCGACGATGTCGCCGGCGGCAGCGTCGTCACGGTCGATACGCTCGGCGGCGTTCATCTCGAGGATGCGGCCGAGGCGCTCGCGCTGACCGTTGGAAGCGTTGACAACGTAGGAGCCGGACTCGGCGCGGCCGGAGTAAACGCGGACGTAGGTGAGCTTACCGACGAACGGGTCGGTCATGATCTTGAAGACCAGGCCGGAGAAGGGCTCGTCGAAGGAAGGATGACGCTGGATCTCCTCGCCGGTGTCCGGATCGGTACCGGTGACGGCCTCAACGTCGAGCGGGCTGGGCAGGTAGTCGACGACAGCGTCGAGCAGCTCCTGAACGCCCTTGTTCTTGTAGGCGGAGCCCACGAAGACGAGGTTGAGCTCGTTGGCCAGAACGCCCTTGCGCAGAGCGGCCTTAAGCTCCTCGACGGTGAAGTCCTCCTCCATGAGGATCTTCTCCATGAGCTCGTCGTCAAAGCTGGCAGCAGCGTCAAGGAGCTCCTCGCGCTTGGTGGCAGCGATGTCGGCGAACTCAGCCGGGATCTCGTCCATCGGCTCGGGGTAGGTCATACCCTTCTCGTCGGCCTTGAAGTCCCATGCAGTCATGGTGACCAGGTCGATGACGCCCCAGAAGTTGTCCTCGGCGCCCATCGGGACCTGAGCGGCCACGGCGTTAGCGTCGAGACGATCCTTCATGGTCTCGATAGCGTTGAAGAAGTCAGCGCCCACGCGGTCATACTTATTGATGAAGGCGATGCGGGGGACGTTGAAGGTAGAAGCCTGACGCCAAACGGTCTCAGACTGGGGCTGAACGCCGGCAACGGCGTCGAAGACGGCGACAGCGCCATCGAGGACGCGCAGGCAGCGCTCGACCTCGGCGGTGAAGTCAACGTGGCCCGGGGTGTCGATGATCTGGATGCGGTAGTCCTTACCGTCCTTGTTCCAGAAGCACGTGGTAGCAGCGGAGGTAATGGTTACGCCGCGCTCCTGCTCCTGAACCATCCAGTCCATGGTGGCAGCGCCCTCATGGACCTCACCGATCTTGTGGGTCTTACCGGTGTAGTAAAGAATACGCTCGGTCGTGGTGGTCTTACCGGCATCGATGTGGGCCATGATGCCGATGTTACGGGTATCGGAAAGCTTGTACTTAGGCTTAGCCATGTTAGTTCCTTACCTTAACTTACCAACGATAGTGAGAGAACGCGCGGTTGGCCTCGGCCATCTTGAAGACGTCCTCACGCTTCTTGACGGAAGCGCCCAGGCCGTTGGAAGCGTCGAGGATCTCGTTGGCGAGACGCTCGGCCATGGTCTTCTCCTTGCGAGCGCGGGAGAAGTTGACGATCCAGCGGATACCCAGAGCGGTGGAACGACGGGAGTTGACCTCCATCGGGACCTGATAGGTAGCGCCACCGACACGCTTGGGCTTAACCTCGAGCGTGGGCTTGACGTTGTCCATAGCCTTCTTGAAGGTAGCGAGAGCGTCGCCACCCTCAGACTTCTCGGCAACGATCTCGAAAGCGGTGTAAACGATGCGCTCAGCGGTGGCCTTCTTGCCGTCAAGAAGGACCTTGTTGATGAGCTGAGTCACCAGGCGGTTGTTGTAAACGGCGTCAGGCTGAACCTCACGACGATTAGCTGCTGCACGACGCGGCATGTGAAATCTCCTTAAGTGTCTACCGTGCGGCGCTTAGGCGGCACACGGCGAAAGTATCAAAACGTTATCTGGCTTATTTGGCCTTGGGGCGCTTAGCACCGTACTTGGAACGGGCCTGCATACGGTTCTGGACCGGAGCAGCGTCGTAGGCGCCACGGATGACGTGATAACGGACACCAGGGAGGTCACGGACACGACCGCCGCGGACGAGCACGATGGAGTGCTCCTGCAGGTTGTGGCCCTCACCCGGGATGTAAGCAGTAACTTCGATGCCGTTGACAAGGCGAACACGGGCAACCTTACGAAGAGCCGAGTTCGGCTTCTTGGGGCTCGTGGTGAAGACGCGGGTGCACACGCCGCGCTTCTGGGAGTTGTGCTGCAGAGCAGCGTTCTTGGACTTCTTGGGCACGGAACGACGGCCCTGGCGAACCAGCTGGTTAATAGTAGGCAAAGCGTACTCCTTCTCGAATGATTCCAGCTTTCTGTAAAGTGCAACGGCTTGAATCGAGGGGTCAGCATCCCCCTACGAAACACGCAGTTCGATAGGATACGTGGCGTTAGCTGTGCCGTCAACAGACCACGCCGCCGGGCGTATCCCAAAATTGGCACATTTCCGCAAAGCCTACACAAAAGGAATCCCTTTCTGTGCGCGGGGGTGGATTCCCGGACCGGGCGGCGCGGGGGTTAAGTTTGCTGCTCTACAGTCCTGACTCGCACGGAGAGCACATTAAGTGCTCTCCGGCTCGTGCGGAACTCGCGACAAACTTAAGCCGCCGGCCGCCCGGGCCGGGAATCCGACGTGCTCGGCGGGGCAACGCTACCCGCCAAAAAGGGACAGGTTTATTTTGTTCGGTTTTATCTGGTGAAACGTCGCGCTCCAGCGGTAATCTGCTCTCATCTGACGCATGGAAATCGGCGGCGTTTCCATTTAACGCAAAAGAGGCCGCTTCCCCTAGTAGGAAGCGGCCTCAGACCTTACGAATAGACGATGGTAAAGGGTACTTTTGTTTCGGTCTCCCCTGTTGACGTGCACCTCGTGCCCTCAAGCGTTACTGAGACCACTTGTTCGACATCAATCAACTTCGTTGGCACCCAGATGTTCTCTCCGCTATTGCGCCCATAAGAAAAATATAAGTTGAACACCCCTGCGTCGTCATCTTCGATAATCTGCTCCGATCCATCCTTGTAGCTGACGGTCAGCTTATTATCAACTGCTTCATAGCCCAAATCATCGATGTGCGTCTGGATGGAAAACGGGCTAATCTCAAGAGGCGAGTCACCGGAGCGGAGTTCCTTTGTATCGACGTACGCTCCAATATTGAACTCGGGTGTCGACGCCTCAAACCGCCTCGCACTCTCACCTTCACCCTCGGTCCA